>MGAI01000011.1 GCA_001789695.1 Candidatus Roizmanbacteria bacterium RIFCSPLOWO2_01_FULL_37_16
AAAGAAGAAGTTAAAAAGTGGAAGGTTGGCAACTTCAGCGGAAAACCTACTTTCAACCGCTCAAACGAATTAATCAGAATCGCCTATAAAAAGTTCGGCAAAAAATTAATCATCATCGGTTGCGGTGGAATCTTCTCCGCTGATGACGCTTATACAAAAATCAAGCTCGGTGCTTCACTAGTTCAGCTCATAACCGGTATGATCTATCAGGGTCCCCAACTTATCGCCCAGATGAACCTTGAACTAATTGATAAACTAAAATCTGATGGATTTAAAAATATTAAAGAAGCTGTGGGAGTTGATATTTAATTTGACTTAATTAACTAAAAGACAAAATACCTTGAAAAATTTCTATTTGAGTTAAATTTTTAAGAGGTGAGGCATTTATTTTTACTACTTTTAGTTTATCCTTTATTCCATAGTACTGTCCTTTTGAAACAATACGGGGAATAAATTCATTATTACGTTCTTCTAATATTCCTCTTCCAATCCAATAATCAACTATTGAAGAAAAAGTTGATCCCAAAGTAAGATCTTGATAAATATCGTTATCGTGGGATAAGCCAAATGAAAAACAAATACAAATATGATTATCTTCTCCTAGGTAATTACCTAAAAATTCAGGATTTGCTTCAGTTTCATAATATGCTAATTCAATTAACCGAGATTCTATTATTCTTTCTTCCTTTTCTTTTTCACTTAATGAAGTTAAATCTTTCTCTCCTTTCCACATCATAGACCGGTAACTCCTATGAAGTTCTTGCTCTTTTTGCTTTTGAGATAATAACTCAAATTTTTTTCTTCTTTCTGGTAATAATTTTTCGATTCGATCAATAATTTCTTTAGGATTACATTTATCACTCACTCGAAAAAATCTAAATTCCAAATTTTTAGGAACAAATTGTTTATACCAATTTAACAATTTTCCAAATGAACTAGTATAAATTTCCAATACTGCTTTTGGATAATTATTCATTCTAGAAAGTATTAAATCTTCGGAGATATATTCAACAATTACTCCAGGTTCATATATTGATAATATTGGCGATAAATATTCAGTAATATATCGAAAATTAAAAAGTTCAGCATAATCAGGCTGAGGGTGAGATGGATTCCAAAAATGTTTATATCCTCCAAAAGGAATTGTAAAATGCAAAGGAATATATTTTTTGATACTTAATTCAACTTTTTGCTGAATTGCATCTCTTGTTTTATCAGCAAGCTTTCTTCTTCTAAATTTTTTTCTTGTTAGTTTACTTGTAATAAAATTAGTTTTCCCTTTACTTAAAACTGAGTTATCTTCATTTGAGAGTTGATAAGGTTTAATATGTTGAAGTAAGTCTATTAAATATTTTTCTACGCTTTTTGACTCTACCATTTTAATCTCTAATTTTTATTTCCTTTTTTATCCACTTCCTCACTCCTTTAGACGCTTTAAGAATAGGAGAAGCAAGTAAAACGAAAGTTTTATAGCTATGAATTTTTCTTACCTCTTTTTCAATCTCTTTAAATTTCTCTTCAACCGAATCCATGATGAGCAAAACTTCGTCGGCTGCATCGGTCTTCCCTTTAAATAAAAAACTTGATTCAACTTTTGTTTTTTTAATGCAGACGACAAGTTTTTTCCTTAACAACGCATCGGTAATTTCATCGGCTTCCCTCTCATCTGCACAAGTTAAAAATAATACAACGGGATTCATGAACTAATTATATAATAAAGGAATATGATGGGACGAACACATGATCTGGCTTCTTTTACCGCTTTAAGTTATGTGGTTGCTACTCAACCACCTCAATCTATTACTCTGGCTACCGGAATCACCTCGCTTCTGATTTGTTTTGTTGGCGGACTTACGCCTGATATCGATCAACCCACTGCCGATCTTTGGAGAAAACTTCCTGCCGGATCTGTGATTGGTAGAATTTTTCATCCGTTTTTAGGAGGACACAGATATATCTCACACTCAATAATCGGAATATTATTTTTTAGTTGGTTTTCCAAATTTTTACTTACAAGAGTAGGTCAAGTTTTACTGGTTGATGTCAATATGGTCTGGTCTGCTTTTATGATCGGTTATATCTCACATCTTATCATGGATAGTTTCACTCAGGAAGGCGTACCTTGGCTTTTTCCAATACCTTTCCGTTTCGGTTTTCCGCCTTTTAAAGTTTTAAGAATAAAAACAGGTGGCACTTTTGAAAAAACCGTCGTCTTTCCTGGCTTACTTTTTTTAAACGGATATATTTACTACAGCTTTTACAATAAATTTCTCGATCTTTTTAAACATTACCTAAAATAAATGACTTCTTTTACATCTTTTTCACATCTTCCCAAATCCCAATGACATTCCCCTCTGTATCTGTGACTCGAGCATAAAGTCCCATATCGCCTACCTGCGTTTTTGGCATAACTATCTTACTTCCCCTTTCCTGAACTTTTTTTAAGGTCTCATCGATTGATTTTACATCAATGACGATTACGACTCCTTTGCTTTGTCCTGTCTTTTTCTGAAGCCCGCCATTTATCGCGCCCGCTTCTTTAGGCATTTGTTTTTCGTCGGTCTCGACCGTATTAATAAGCCGGTATTCCATCCCTGGCGCAGAAACATTTTGGATTTCCCAGCCAAAAATTTCCTGATAAAATTTCTGGGCTCTGTCTAAGTCATCCGCTTCAATCTCAAAATGTACAACTTTATCCATTTGCTGTCACCACCTTCCTAAAAAATTATCAATTTTTTAATTTAAGCTGTTAAAACAGCATCTTTAACTCCCGAGGTTAAAGATCGCTTCATTTCACACCTTTTCCGCAATAACCCAGATTTGTTTATGAGGAAAAGCACTTTTTCCAGATGGGGGAGAAAGTATTTCGAGTTTAATAATATCTAATCCTACCCGAAGTAGTCTTTCCTTTAGTTCCTGTTCGGTAAAGTAATTCATATAAAGCAAAAGAATCTCTTCATGACGAAGGCGAGTATCCCGGTAGAGTTGATATGGTTCTTGTTCAAGCATTTTCCTATTTCCTCGATAGCAGGAGAAAAGAAAAAGACCGCGTTTAACCAAGCTTCTTTGGATAAATAAAAAAAGTTCATCGATCTCAAAGTCGGGAATATGAATTAGAGAATATGAAGCGATATAAGTTCCGATGGAATTATGTTTTTGCCTTGCTGTAAACTCCAACATATCTTCGTGGACTACCTTTATTTTATCTAGTTTTTGATATTTGACTTTAAGTCTGTCGGTAAAATTTTTTTCAAAATCCACTCCAATTATTGACGCGAATTTATTTTCTTTTTTTAAAATATAGTCTATGACATTGCCCGGTCCTGTACCCAAATCTACTAAAGGATGTTTTTGCAGTCGATGTAGTTTAACTAATTTGAGTAGATCGTCGATAAAATAAAAATTTTCGTAATCTTTTTCAAAGTCTTCGGTATATAAATGATGGATCGCAGAATAAGTCTTTTGCGTATGTTTTTTCCTGATATCCATATGAGAATTGAGAGTAAGAGGTCCAATCGATTAATCGATTGGACTTTATTTTAACCAGACGCTTACCATTTTTGCTAATTCTTTTTCCTTTCCAGTAATTCCGTGGTCGGCGCCTTTGATTATTTTGAAGGTAAACAGTTTCTCATTTGTAGACTCCTTCTTCAATACCTCAACACATTTTTTAACCGGCGCGGGACTATATTCGTCCAACTCTCCATAAATTATAAGGGTTGATTTATCTATGGTTTTAAACTCTCTAAAGAGTGGCTTTTTTGCCAGATTAAGCTTATGCAGATAATCGTCAAATGGAAAAATATTATAGTCACCATCTGGATTAATAGTATCGTAAAGCGATTGATAAGAAATCAACGGATCAGGAATTAACTTTTGTGGTACTAGCTCTTTTCCTTTTCCTTTTTTAATTTTCTCTTTACAGATATTTAAAATTTTGTCAAAAATCTTTTTGTCTTTTTTGAAATAAAAATTAAAATAGATTGAAACATCATCTCCTCCACCTATCAAAACATATTTGGCAATCGGATTTTTTCTTTGGTAATAGTGATAGACTACGATTTTGTTAGCTCCAGTTGAAGCACCTGCTAGATAAAACGTTTTATAACCTAGTTTTTTTAGAAACTTTACTGCTCCCTCGATATCTAAAATACATTCTTTAATCAGTTCATATGTCGTCCCATAAAGAACTCTTTCTTTTTGATCATTCACAATTTTATTTAGTTTTTTAATCCAATGAGCTCCTCGATTATTGAAGGGGAAAAAGGAAATTCCGATCCCATTTAGATATTTTGCAAATAAATTCATATCTTCTGCGTTATAAAAAATAGAAGAACTCCCGTTGCCGTGAAGATAAATAGCAACTTTATCGGTCTTTTTCGCTGGTTCATATAAAAGCCCTGGCAAAGATAAATTGTCCGAAGTCTGAAAACTAACGAGCTTCAAATTGCTTCTCATATTGTGAATTATTATACACCCAGTATGGAAGGTAGAACGCTTGCGCGGTTAAAAATAAATAACAATCCTATAACTATGCTGAAAAACGCCGTTACCAACCCTAAACCTAAATACAGATTTGAGTTTCTCTTTGTCTTAGCATAACCAAATATGGAAAGAAGTGAAATTATTGTGTTTGACAACATTAATCCAAAAACAAATGTAAATAACAACAAAATTCCCGAAAATCCTCTCCCGACACCTGCCGCTGCAATAAAAATCAATACCTGAGTAGGCGTCTCTGCCCCTATTCCATGTATCATCCCCACCGTAAAAGCAACTCTTGAGATATTTTTACCTTGCGGATGATGCGGCTTTTTATGAGTGTGCTGATGGGGAATTTTATTGTGTAAAAAAAGTGAGATTTTATTTATCAGATCCAATATTAGCATCCAACGACTTTTTATTTTAAAATTTCTTCCCGATCTTACAATCGAAGCAATTAGCCATAAACCAAGTAGGATTAGAGTGATCCCGACAAACTTTTTCACAATAGGATCCAGCCAATCAGGAAGATTTATACCAACGAAAATCGCCGCCAATCCTAAAATAATGATAATGAAGACGTGGCCGATGATGTAGAGAAATCCTAAAATGAATGCCTCTCGTCGGTTACTAGAAGTCCCGGTTAGATCGGTAATCGCCGCAATGTGATCCCAGTCTATACCATGCCGGAGTCCCAATAGAAAAGCTAAAAATACTATGGCGTATTGAGGAACATAGAAGGGCATATTTTACTTTTTAGCAAGTTCTTTTTTTAAAAGGTCTAGAACATTTCTTTTTGTTTCTTCGAGACTCATCCCCCATTTTTCAGCCAGCAATTTAAAATCCTCATCAGTCAAAGAAGCACCTCCTTCTGATATTTTTCCCTTACCCATATCATCATTTGGCATCTCACAACCACAGTTATAGCACATACTAGAATTTGTTTACGAATTAATAATGAGCAATTACAAATTCTTATACCCGACGCTCAAGCGCAGCATGAGCCGTGTTCGAATAGAACTGAAAAGGCGAATGCTAAGCTTAGGCGGATTAGAATATCATTCCACCACCACTGTTCCAAACTTACTCGGATTCAAATGATCGTGATATTTATAAGTTCCGGCTTCCGTGAAAACCAGAGATATGGTTTCTCCCGGTTCAAAATTTGCTAAATTGAGAGGTGGGTACTCAAGATGGGTTGGGTGCTTTGCCGAACTTACATTGACTGTTGCATTGGTCTTATTTCTCCAGACAACTTTTGTCCCAACCTTGACTGTTACTGTCTGTGGCTCAAAGCCTGTGTCGGTAACCGAAACAACTGTCCTCTCGCTTTCATCTTCTGCCTCTTCCATCGCTTCGTCTTCTTTCTCCTCTGCCTTATCTTCTTTTTCCATTACCTCATCTTTTTCTTCCACATCATCCCCATTGTCTTGATCAGTTGTTTGCTCTGTCTGGGTCGATGGTCCGACCGTACTTTGATTCTTTGAAAGGACAAATACCCCAGCTAGTAGAAGTCCCGCTATTATTACAATTAAAAGAGTTTTATTCATCTTTTATCACCACCTTGCTAGAAACTGTTTACGAATTTGCAATGAGTAATTACAGTTTCTTGCATCCGCCAAGTCAAACTTGGTTGGGACGTTTGACGTCCCGCCGAAAAACGCTCCCCGCTTAGCGGGGTAAGATCAGACGGACTTTTAATTATCTGTAATCAAAATCACATTATACCTTTTGGCTTAGGCTAAAAACAAGCCTAATTTATCTCCATTTAAAAAACGCAAAATTTCCTAAAAGAAGGCCGGCAATGAGAGGATCTGGAAGAGAATTAAGAATTGGGGATGATACTAGAAAAGAAAAACCTGCTACAAAAATTCCAAACAAAGTTTGTCTAATAGGTTTACTTGGTGTCGTCATCGGTTCAGGCAGCATAACCAGTGAAAAAAATATCACCGTAGGATCAAAAATGGCTATATTTTTTATCAGGAGATATTGAGAAAAAGAGTAAATCATTAAAAATAAAAAAATCATTAGAAATCTTCTCAATTTTAAAACAGAAATATAACTTGGTAAAAGCAAAAAGAGAAAAGACAAAAATAGAAAAAGATTGTCTATCTTTAACTGCTGAAAAGAAACACCCCACCAGGAAACATCATGGTTAAAAAATAACCCGCCTATTAAAAGACCAAAAGCCGCGGGATTGAAAATATGTTTCTTACCCATCCGAAGAAAGTGTTTCGATAATATAGATATTATTATTGTCACAAATAACTCAACCGCCGTCAGATTTGGAGCCAAAAGAAGACTGATAATCAAGACGGAAACTACTGTAGCCGAAGGAAAAAATAGCTCAGTATCACGCATCTTAAGTACTAAGATTTCAAAACAAATGCCAAACACAACTGCAAGTACAAATCGAAAAACTAAATCAAGCGAAGGCTGATTGATAAAAGCTGTTATAAAAATCAGTAAAAGCGCAACTGCCATTTGTGTCTTTGGCATCCTAAAAAGACGTAACATATCGTCAAAAATTATATAATATACTTTATGATAGAAGTAGCGCAAAAATTTGATATTAAATATTTTAGAAAAGATCAACTAACCAAAGATACCTACTCCCTTTTTTTTCAAAGACCACCTCAACTGGATTTTCTTCCAGGACAGTTTATGCGATTGACCCTAAATATCGATAATCCGGATGAACGAGGAAACTCTAGATTTTTTTCTATTGCCTCTTCACCTAGCGAGAAAGACTATCTTATGATCACTACTCGCACCGATCACAGCACCTTTAAAAAAAGCTTATTTTCTCTACCCGACGGCGCAAAAGTCCAATTATCCGCTCCCTACGGTACTTTTACTTTAAAAAAGGAAGAAGCTGCTCCACATGTTTTTCTGGCAGGAGGAATTGGAATTACTCCCTTCAGGAGTATGATCCGCTATGCTTCAGATTCTGGTCTAAGTATACCAATCACGCTTTTTTCTTCTTTTAGCGAAGTTGGGGACGTAATCTTTCAAAAAGAGTTCCAAGAAATTGCAGCTAAACACTCATGGTTAAAGCTGGTCGAGACAATCACTCAACCTGGCGAAACAAAATCATCTTGGCAGGGAAATATTGGCAGAATCGATGCAGATCTAATCAAAAAACATGTATCTGACCTTTCCTCTTCTCTCTTTTATTCCGCAGGCCCGCCCTCGATGGTCGAAGCTATAGTCAACATTGTAAAATCACTGGGTGTCAACGACAGTCGCATCCGAAAAGAGAAATTTTCTGGCTATTAAATTATTTTTATTTAAAGAAGATCGCTATTCTGCAACTGTTTCTTTCTAATGTAAATCAGTACTCCACCGGCAACTCCAAGTAAGACAACCAGGGTAAGTATGATTATTATAAAACTCTGCTGATCGTTGGCAAAAAGCGGTTTGGCCGAAGGAGTAGGAGAAACAGTCTCAGATGCAGGACTAGGTGGAGTGGTTGGAAGTAGAGACTGACCATTTTTGGTTGCTTCCATTAGATTAACATTGTTTTCTCTTAAGTGCTCCTCATTTTTCTGGCTAAATTCTTCAGTAGTCATTTTAACTGGTCTGACTAAATCAGGCGACTCAAACTCTAGGTAATAAACAAAAATGGGTAGATTTTGTGGTAGTATGCTAAAAAAACCGTTTTCATCAGCTGTAGTCTGGTAATATAAGTTATCAGACATCTCTAACTTTACGTTTACAGTTGCAAAGGGTAAGACATTTCCGTCTTGGTCCCTGGCAAATCCCTCAACATAGGTAAGTATCGGCTGAAATTCTCCATCCGTATCTGTTGGAGCCTCCTCTTGGGCTGAAACTTTACTGCTTACCGAATCAAAGACACCTCTTATGGCGCGTAATAAAAATTGATAGACCGACTTGGAAAAAGTTTTATTTGGGGACTTCTGTGATAAAGTCGTGAGATCGACTTTGGTTATCCTTACCTTAAGCGCCTCGTTTTGTGGAATGACAGAGTTGGGAAGCAGAATCTCCCAGGCTCCAAATTTATCTGCTCTTACTCTCGATATTTCGCCTCCTGTGATTTTACCCACCAAAGAAACCCAAGAGAAAGGATGGGAAATCAAGCCCTCAAATTTGGTGACATTTCCTAAGTTGAGCGATGCCATAGCCATCAGAACTGGTTTTGACCGATAAGGAGGATTTGTACCGGGATCAAGTGGGATGTCCCGATGTTCCGGGATACCAGCTGCTTCAATAATTGGTTCATTAGGTTTATATAGATCTGAATAGACCTTGACATAATTGGGGTGCAAATTAGGAGCATCGGTAAAAGTATGAGTTTTCGCAGGAACAGGATCGATATAGAAAGTTCTCTGTCCACCGGGTTTGATGGCTACAAAAAAATTAAATTGTCCGTCTGCCTCTGTTCTTTGCGGGTTGAGTAGTCCTTTTTGTATGACCAGACTCTTTTTTGCATTTAAAAGTCTAACCATAACTCCCCGCATCGGCTCCAGACTTTGGCTATCAAAGACACGACCGTACGGATCCCAACGGATGCTGACGCATTGAGCTGGATTTTGTTCAAATTGAAATGTCGCATACTGAATAGTATCGGCTCGCTGCCCACTTACTAAGGAAGGTTCGTTTATCGTCACGCCAAAAAAAGCATAGCTTACATGGCCTTGCGCTTCACTCAAATGCGCAATGAGATCAAGATTTCCCCCTGCCGCCTGAATTTTTTGCGGAGGACTACTTCCTTTCGGCAACTCCATGGTCAGAGGTAAAATAGATTTCGATCGGTCAGAATTAAAAACGAGCCGATCATATTCGCTATTGCCTGTGGTGCATTTATAATTTGTCGGCGTTTGGCCGCCCGTCATCACCGGAGGCACACATAAAACAACAAATATATCGTGCAGAGATGGGAATCCTGCTCCTGTCAAATTAACATCGACCTCAGGCGGCGGCACTGCTGTTCTTCCTCCAACTTGTTCGCTTTTTAAACAGCGCCACTTTTGCCCTGCTGGCCCTGCGGGTGTGGGAGTTTGCCCTTGAACGGTAGAAGTAAATTTGTTAGAAATAATTAAGCAGAAAATAATTCCAAAAACAAGCTTAAGGATTTTCCTTGTCATTTTTACATGCTAGTTCAATTTTTTATTTTTGTCAATAACAACGCGTGATGAAAAAACTTGTAATTATTTCTCTATTTTTTTTGACATTACTTCTTTACGGAGTAGCAGCAGTTAAGCCTGTATTTGCTCAAGCTACCCCAACTCCGCCCTATGAGCCGTGTCTTGGGTCATGGTGTCCTTTAATTACCGGTATAAGCTACTCCTGTGCAGCTAATTATTATGATTGGGAAAGAAATAAATCGCAAAATCTCTGGGTCAGCGACCCAGAGACAACAGCTCTTGGCAAAGCCGGAGAAAGATCTCGTCAATTTCTTTACTGGACACTGACTCACCGCTCAGTCGACGACCACCCTGTGCTTCTTTCCATTTGGTCATTTACCAAAAATATCACCTATTTTTTTCTTCTTCTTATAGCAGCCATTTTCGGGCTTGGAATCATCATCGGCCAAAAAGCGAACTTTAATCTTAAGGTTGAGGTGTGGCCGCTGATACTAAAGATTGGGTTACTTTTTTTATATGTTACCTTCTCTGCCTCGATCGTCCTTTTGGTCATACAACTGTCGGATACATTGATGCTGTTTTTCATCGAGCGATTGGGAGTCAAAAATCTTTTTAATATTTTCTTTCTCTCGTCTCAAGGCGGAAGCGTCATAACAGACAGCGAAACCGCCTATATGACTTTTAAAGGCTGCACCAATCTAAACATTGAGCTTTTAGATTCGGTTAAAACCTCAAAATTCATGGTTAACTTCACCAATATGACTTACTATATGATCGGCATCATGTTCATTTTAAGAAAAGTGTTGCTCTGGCTCATACTTTTTGTTGCTCCCTTTTTGGCTCTTCTGATGCCATTTGTTTTCATTAGAAATATTGGTTGGATTTGGATTGGTGTCTTTTTTCAATGGGTTTTTTATGGCCCGCTATTTGGTTTGTTTTTGGGTGGGTTAGCGTCCATCTGGAATTCTCCCTCTCATATCCCCTTTAATTTTGACTTCTCACGCACTAACAAAATGGAAGGATTTATCTATCCAACCACTATTAATATCCTCTATGGAGGCCCAGCTCAAAAACTGGATCTTTTGAACTCGTCAAATTATGCCGATACCTATGCCGAATATATAATCGCCCTTGTCATGCTCTGGGCTGTAACCTTTTTCCCCTGGTGGCTCTTGCGAATCTTTAGGGACTACTGCTGTGAGGGAATCTATGCTACC
>MGAI01000012.1 GCA_001789695.1 Candidatus Roizmanbacteria bacterium RIFCSPLOWO2_01_FULL_37_16
AGGGACTACTGCTGTGAGGGAATCTATGCTACCAAAAATATACTGATGTCTATGTATGACCAGATGAGGGGAGGACCTCCTGCTGCTCCTTCCCCTATTCCTGTTCCTGCCCCCTCAGGTCTAGTCACAGGTGTAACCCTTAAAATCCCCAAAGAAGAGATCACCCCAACCGTAGTCAGACTTGAGACCATAGAAGACATTAAAAAGACAAGAACCGAGGATATCACCCGCAATCTTCAAATCTCAGCTACCCGTCTAACCGATATCGCTCGCTTTGAGACCAACAAACAACAACAAGAGACAGTCACCAAAAACCTAAACTACCTCCAGAATCCCATGAAGGCAGAAACCCCAACCGAACGCCAGAAATATATGAATATAAGAAGCGAGCTTTTCACCAGAGCCGTAAGAGAGGATAAAACTGCCAAACAGGTTCTCTCATCATTATCCTCCTCCAGGGTCGAGCAGTTCCAGAAGCGTGAAGAGCTCATGAAGTCAATCTCTCAACCTATACCCGTAACCCAGGTTGTCTCGGTCAAAGTCAAAGTTCCTCAAGAAAAAGTGCAGTCAACAACATCCACTTTCTTTAATTCAATTTCAGAAAACAGCCAATTTATTACAAACGTCGCCCAAAATACAAATGTCCAATCCAATCAAGTAAAAACTGTTTTGACTTCTCTTGCTCAAAATATCAGTCAGCCCTCGACAAATATTTCAAACATAATCTCCCAACAAACAAAAGTAGAGAAAGAAAAGATAAATAAGATCTTAAATTCAGTTGCCGAAAATATAAATCTGTCTCCGACAAATAATACTAGCAGGATCGCCCAACAGACAGGAATTGATAAGAAACAAGTTGAGACTATTTTAACTTCCCTTTCCCAGAACATAAATCAACCACCTGTAGCTTTGACGGATAAAATTTCTCAGCAGACAAAAATTGAGAGAGAAAAAGTAATCCGAGTGGTTGAAACCTACTATCAGATTGTTAAGGAGAATAAAAAACTAATAAAACAGGTTGCAGAAAAAGAAAATATAAAGGAGGAACAAGTAGAAAAAATAATAACCCAGCATCTGCCGGCTCTTGTCAAGCCAGAAAAGCAAGTTACGGAAACGGTAGTTCTACCTCCGTCTGTATCACTGGATGAATATGAACAAGTCAAGAAAATGTGGAAAGATCAGTATGAGCGAGGTGAGATACCAGTCTCAGACAAGATCAAGACGAGAGAAGATTGGATTGCACAAGATATAGTATTCATCACCAATACCTTAAACAAACTTGTTTCTGACTCTGCTGAACTTCGACAAGAAGGACTAGACGACCTAGGCTATATCCTTCCCATCTTTCTTATCAACAATCTCAAAGGTGACCAACTTATGGTCTACCTTAAAGCCAAACTTGAGGCAGCCAAGGAGGTCCAATCTATTCTTGAGGAAAGAGAAGAAGTAAAAGAAGAGCTTGAAGAAAAGAAGGAAGAGGAGTTTGTCGAAGTTGAGAAACCAAAAAGTGAAGCGAAAAAAATGGAGATGAAAGAAGAACTTGAGGATAAACAGCCTGGTTAGTCGATCTGCTTCTCCAAAGATTTCTCTATTTTATTTTCGTTTATTGGGTTGAGCATCTCTTCTAATTCTTTGTCTCTGGACAAATCAATCCCGCTTTTTTGTAAAAGGAGGTTTGTCATTTTCATCAATTTTTGCAGCTCTGTTTTGAGAAATGAGGACAAAAATGGAGAGAACAATTGCCTCAAGGGAAAGGATCAAACGGTTCTATAAATTCAATAATGCCAAGGTTAATTATCAGCCAGATAATAAAAAATAACACATTGGCGAAAAAAATTTAGTATGACCAAAATTGGCAGTCATCCAGTCGGCAATTTTTTCCCATACTGATCGTCTTGATTGATGTTTTACCTTTAAGCTTCTTATCGCGTGTCTGCTAGTGTAGGGTAGTATTGGGTTCGAGGTAGGCATGGTTAAAATATTATACAGTTTTTTCCCAGGGGAATTCGTCGCGGCCAAAGTGGCCGTAGACTGCGGTAGGCAGATAGATTGGTCGGCGAAGGTTTAAGTCCTCAAGGATTCCTTCAACTGAAGTATCGATAAGTCTTGTGGCAAAATCTGTTATCGATTTATTTGATAACTTTTCTGTAGCAAATGTTTCTACTTCCTGCATAAGAGGTTTTTTTGCACCGATATAGTAAGCAAGTCTTACTTCGACTTTATCTGCAAGGCGGTGGTCGACGATATTTTTGGCTATGTATCTTGCCGCATAGGCTCCAGATCTGTCAACTTTGGTTGGATCTTTCCCACTAAAACAACCACCTCCCACTTTCGCATATCCTCCGTAGGTATCAACAATAATTTTCCTGCCTGTCACACCGGTATCTGAGGCGGGTCCGCTTTTGTGCCAAACACCTGTTCCATTAACTACCAAATCCTTCTCTTTTATTTTGAATCCGAATTTTTTTATAACAGGAGTTACTACTTTTTGGTATAGATCGTGTTTTACCTGATTTAATTTCACAGATTCTTTGTGTGGAGCGGCTAAAATAACGGAAGTAACCCGGTAAGGCTTTCCCTTTTTATACTCGACTGTTACCTGTGTTTTTCCGTCAGGCCGAAGATAAGGAAGTATCTTTTTTTCTCTAACTTCGTCTAACCGCATTGCCAGATGGTGAGCAAGCATGATAGGCATGGGCATGAGTTCTTTAGTCTCACGACAAGCAAAGCCAAACATCATGCCTTGATCGCCGGCTCCTTTCATTTTTACTCCTTGGGCAATCTCTGGAGATTGGGTATGTACATAGATTCCAATAGGGGACTGGTAGGAAAAATTAAGCTCACCGTCTATGTAGCCTAGTCTTTTGATTTGTCTTCTAGCGACTTTCTCATAATCAATTTTAGCTTTAGCAGAGACTTCGCCGGCAATTACTACTCTATTTCGTGTAACCAGTGTTTCGATAGCAACTCGGCCATATCTATCTTTTTTCAAAACCTCATCGACTATGGCGTCTGAAATTTGATCGCAGATTTTATCAGGGTGTCCCGCGCAGACAGATTCTGAAGTGAAAAAATAGGAAGTGTTTGCCATATTAATTTTAGGCCCCATCCCTTTGACAGGATAGCACCGCTTTCCGCCAGCTGGCGGACACGGTTGCCGGATAGTCTGTTAGCCAAACCCAAACTATCTCTCTTGATGTTAAATATATCTCATTTAAACAAATGAAACCGTATTTTACAAGTGGAAATGGATTTATTACCGAAACTTTTTTTAAACTTAGTGCATAAATATAAGAGCCAGTGTTAAAAATTATGGGCAAAATTATGATAAAAAAGATCAGACGTGAATTCAGAAAGCAGTTAAGGCTGGTTAAGAAATTTTCCAATAGAATTGAGGCGGAGTTAGCTAAAGAGATCCTTGAAGCCTATCATATCAACGCCTATCTGTTCCGAAATTATTTTGGCCAGGTGACCGCAATATTTGTCAGTGCTTACGACTACCCAAGAGCCGCCCAGGTTCTTAACCTGGCGTAGGATATAATAGGTGAATGGAAGAAAAGGTCTATTTTAAAAACTCAAAAGGTGATAGACTTTGTGGAATTCTTCTAAATCCAACAGGTGATAAATCCAAGCTAATCGTAATTCTTGCCCATGGATTTAGCTCCAACAAAAATACCAAAAACTTTGTAAAGTTAAAAGACATTCTTGTTGGTAAAGGAATTTCTTCATTTCGATTTGATTTTTACGGACATGATGAAAGTGATGGATTGTTTGAGAATATAACAATAACTGAAGCAGTTGACGATATTCTTCAAGCTATAGATTTTCTAAAAGAGAAAGGATTTAATAAAATTGCATTATTTGGATCTTCTTTTGGAGGTATATCAAGTATTCTTGCTGCTTCAAAAACCAATGACTTGCAATTTCTTGCTCTAAAATCGCCTGTTTCTGATTATAAAGAAGTTCAATATAGACTTCACTCAAAAGAAGAAATCGAAGATTGGAAGAAAAACGGCTTAAGAATTTACGAAGATGACGGTAGAAAAATGAGACTCAATTATTCTTTTTTTAAAGATTTTAAATACAATAATGCTTATAAAGCGGCTTTGAAGATAAAAATACCTACCTTAATTGTGCATGGAGACGCTGATGAAGAAGTCCCGGTGTCACAAAGTATAAAAACTTCAAAAATTATTCAAAATTGTAAGCTGGTTTTGGTAAAGGATTCTGATCATGTTTACACAAAAGAAGAACATGCGCAACAAATGTTAAAAGCCCTCACAGAATTTATTATTCAGCATAATAATTAGAAGTTTTATGAAGATTGATTTTCTTTTAGATATAGGAGAAGGTGAAACGAATGAAGACAATCTACTTGTTAAGGACAATCTTTTTGGAGTGTTTGACGGGTTGACAAGTTTAAATAAATATAAAGACCAGAATGGAAAAACCGGAGGACAGATTGCTTCTCAATTAGTAAAAAGAATTTTTGAAAAAAATATTGATAAAGATTTTAAATTTATTCTACATAAAGCGCAAGAAAGCTTAAATCAGGGAATGATCAACAGAAATATTGATATTTCTTCAAAAACCAACCGGCTAAGTTCATCAATCGCAGTAGTTAAGTTAAAAAATGGAAATGCAGAATATATACAGGTTGGAGACAGTCCAATAATTTTTATTTTCAAAAACGGTTCATTTAAAATTGTTATGAGCAATAAAAATACTGATAAAGAATCTTTATTATTATGGAAGAAATTGTCAGGAAGAGGTATAAAAAGTTGGTCGGAAGATAAAGAAATTTTGAATAATCTAATTAAGGTTAGGCAAATGGCGAATGTGACTTTTGGAAGTTTTAACGGGGAAGAAGAAGTTTTTAAATTTATTTTGCATGACAAATTAAATTTAGATAACGTAACTAATATTTTACTACTAACTGACGGATTATTTTTACCTCAAGAAGATCCTAATAAGGGTGAAGTTTTTGATACTTTAGTTAAATTTTATCTAGTTAACGGATTAACCAAGTTAAAAGACTATGTGAGAAATTTAGAAGAAAGTGATTCTAAATGTATAAAATATCCCCGTTTTAAAAAACATGATGACATCGCAGCTATTAGTGTAGATTTTAAATAATTACAAAATGCAAAAAATATTTTTTAAATCAAAAGACGGACAAAAACTTTGTGGAATTTGGCATATCCCAAATAAACTAACTAAGAAAGCAATTGTTTTGGCTCATGGTTTAACCGTAGATAAAGATGAGGAGGGAATTTTTATTGAATTGGCAGAGTTACTCAAAAAAAACGGATATGCTGTTTTCAGATTTGATTTTAGGGGGCATGGAGAGAGTGAGGGAAAATCAATCGATACAACAATCACAGGTGAAATGGCAGACGTTGAAGCAGCAGTAAAGGAAGTTAAATTACATGAATACAAAGAAATTGGTCTTTTAGGAGCAAGTGTAGGCGGCGGAACTGCCACTCTTTATGCAGAAAAGAATCAAAGGAGATTAAGATGTTTTTGTTTGTGGAACCCTGCTTTGAACTTTGATCATACTTTTTTAGACCCAATAACCTCTTGGTTAAAAAATAGACATAAAGAGATGATGAATGATTTAAAAACCAAAGGTTGGACAATGGTAGGAAGCAGTAAAAAAGTTTATGGGAGAAAAATGTTTGAGGAAATGGCTAAATTTACGCCTTATAAAGCACTAAGAAACATATCACTTCCTACAGTTATTATCCATGGAACAAAAGACAAATATGTTCCCTACGAAGATGCAAAAACTTACGTAAAATATCTTAAAAATGGTAAATTAATTACTTTAAAGAATGGTGAACATGGATTTCAAGAAAAAGTTGAAGATCGAAAAAAAGCTAAACAAGAAACTCTCAAATTCTTTCTTAAATATTTATAAAAAGCCTTTTGTTATACTTTCTACATTAAGTTCAGACGGATTAATCTGTTAATCTAAATACATTACAAAATATTAGGTAAGTATGATATTTGTTAGAGCTGCCAAAAAAGACGAATGTTGGAAATTGCAAATATTAAATGATGAAGTCTTTATTGATAATGCAAAATATGATAGCGACCTAATTTTAGATTGGGCGACCTCAGATAAAGGTAAAAAATATTTTAAGAAAATATTATTAGATAAAAGCGCTCTGGTATTACTTGCGCAAGAGAACGATAAATTAATAGGGTATCTTGCTGGCCGACAAAAAAATCTAGGATATAGAAAAAGTAAGTGTATTGAGATCGAAAATATGGGAGTAACTTCAAAATATCGTTCAAAGGGAGTAGGATCAAGGCTAATAAATGAATGTATAAGCTGGGCAAAAAAACAAGGTTATAAAAAAGTCTATGTAAATTCCTACTTTAAAAATATTCAAGCGATATCTTTTTATAAAAGAAATGGATTTAATGAAATAGACATAAGTTTAGAAAAGGATATATAAGTATTAATAAGCATATGGAGTTAGGAAAGATTGTCTATAAAGGAAAAACAAAAAAAAGTACAGATATAATTGTTCGATTTCCGGTTAAGGAGGATGTTAAGGCGCTATTAAAATATATAAATACTCTTTCTAATGAGTGTACATTCATTAGATTTCAAGGCGAGCAATTAACTTTAAAGGAAGAGAAGAAATATTTGGATAATTTCTTAGAAAAAATTGAAAAAAATCTGGCGGTTAAGCTCCTGATTTTTACCGCTAATAAATTAATTGCGGTATCTGATGTCATCACTCCAAGCGATAAAATTGAAAGCCACATCGGGACTTTCGGCATAACAGTAGTTAACGAATATCGAAATCAAGGAATTGGAAAACTTTTAACTAAATTGGTATTAGACGAGGCTAAAAAAAATTTAAAACAGCTACGGATCGTAAAGTTGGGAGTTTTTGCCAATAATCCGATTGCCAAAATAATGTATCAAAGGTTCGGATTTATCGAGTACGGAAACCTACCGGAAGGAATAAAACATAAAGGCAAGTACGTCAATCATATCTATATGTATAAAAAAATAAGGTGATTTTTGCAGGTTGACATTTGTATTATATTGTAATACAATATGACAAAGATAAGAGTAAAGAAATTAGCTTGGCGGCAATGGAATATAGAGCACTTAAAAAAACACAATGTAACTGTAAAAGAAGTTGAGTTTTCAATTATAAATTTTATAGCTCATAAACACGGATATAAAGGAAGATATATTTTAATAGGAAGAAGTGGCAATAGGATAATCTCGACAATAGTAAAAAGAGAAAAAGTTAATACCTATTTAGTAATTACAGCTAGAGATGCTGATAAAAAGGAAAGGAAAATTGTCTATGAAAAAGAAAATAAGTAAAATACCAAAATTTAAATCGTTAGAAGAAGAGGCGAATTTTTGGGATACTCACAGTTTTGCCGACTACTGGGGAGAATTTAAGGATGTAAAAGTTATTATTGATCTTAAAAAACCTAAAGATGATACTTTAATAGTACGTCTTCAAAAAGGCTTTAGAAATCAGCTTGAAAGAATTGCTAGAAGTAAAGGTCTTAATGTTTCCACCCTTGCCCGTATGTGGCTTATGGAGAAATTTCAAGCAAGTAAGTAGAATTATTAATATGAATTCATCAAATTTACTTAATAAAGTAATTGTAATAACTGGCGGTGGATCAGGATTAGGTAGATCTATAGCAATTAAAGTAGCAGATTTAGGAGCGAAAGTAGCTCTTATAGCAAGAACAGAGAAAGAACTTAGAGAAGTTAAAGATTTAATTATTACTAAGAAAGGCACTGCGGAATATTATATTTGTGATACCAGAAACTTAGATCAAGTAAAGAACACGATTAAAAATATTTTTGATAATTTTCAACAAATTGACATTTTGGTAAATAATGCAGGAATATGGACTGATGAAGATTTAGAGAAAGATAATTCTGATTTACGAAATACTGCTCTTGAAACAAATGTTATGGGGCATATTAATTTTACTTACGAAGTTTTACCGTATTTTAAGAAAAGGGGTGAAGGTTATATATTCAACGTAATTTCTACTTCAGGAATTGGAGATATTCCATCAGGTAACAATGTTTTATGGAAAACTTACGGAGCAACAAAATGGGCAATGACTGGATTTACTAAAGCGTTAAGGGATGAGTTGAAAGATACAAAAATAAAAGTAACAGGATTTCATCCTGGTGGTTTTGATAGTATGCTCTATGAAAAAGCCAAAAGATCAAATCCTCACAATCAACCTTGGATGATGAAAACGGACGACGTTGCAGATATTATTGTGTTTGCCTTAACCCGTCCTAAGGATGTTTTGATGGAAAGGATAATTGTTACGAAAATCATTCAATAAATGCTGATTAAACTTCAAAAAGATCTACGTAAACGTGCCAATCCGCAAAAAGCAAAGATTCTACAGAGGTTTTTTAATACCACTTCGCTCCGACTAAATCGGAGCTTCGTTGGGTATTATACCTAACGGAGCTATCAAATTATTTGATAGCAGAGTGGTATAAGACGGGTAAAGGAGAGTATGGTGAAGGGGATATTTTCTTAGGAATTACAGTTCCCGAACAGAGAAAAAAAGCGATAAGATTTAAGACTTTAGATTTAAGAGATATTCAAAGATTATTAGAAAGTAAAATTCATGAAGAGAGGTTGGTTGCGCTTTTGATACTGGTTGAGCAATATAAAACAGCTGATAATTTAAAAAAGAAAAAGATCGATGACGACATTTCGATTTATAAAAAATAAGCAGTTCGAGTCCACCCTGCGGGTGGCCGAGATTTTGCTTAAAGATAAGCATGATTTAATTCAAAAAGCAGTCGGCTGGATGCTTAGGGAGATTGGGAAAAGGGATCAAAAGGTTGAAGAAGAGTTTTTGAAAAAATATTATAAAATTATGCCAAGGACAATGTTGAAATATGCTGTCGAGAGGTTCAATGAAACTAAAAGGAAGTATTATCTAAAAAAATTAACAAATTCCAAGAAACAAGATACAAACAAGTTGCAAATCTCAATAAACAAACAATAATTGGTATTTGAAAATTGGAATTTATTTGTTTCTTGTAAGTTGTGATTTGGAATTATTATTAAAATGGATTCACTAGATACAAAAAAAAGAATTTTTGCTGCACACAAACTTTTAACCGAGAAAACAACCTCAAAGCAAAAACTGGAATCGGTTAAAGCTTTAATTAAAGGAATTAATCCTCAAGTTGATACATTCCTGGAAAATTCTTCAAAAGCATTAACTGATCTTGAAAAATTTCAAAAAGGAGAAATAATTGAACTTACGGTAGATCATCTGCCGGAAAATAGCGAAGAAGAGAAGAAAAGAAAAAAGGCGCTTCTATGGTTTATCCGCAATTGGAAAAGTCTGAATAGCGAAGTAGAGAGAGTTAAAAAGGAATTTGAAAAAGGCAGCCAAGGGGTAGAACAAAGAATTCAAAGCGGAGGAAGAATATTAGCCTTTGCCAAAGGATCATTCGGTTTAATAACAGCATTAGCAGTTGTTTTGGTAATCGGTTTGTCGGTATTCGGTGGAAAGAAACAAGAACCTGATAAAATAAGTCCTTCTCCATCGGGTTTGATTCCTACATCAACAACCGAATCAACTTCTTCCAGGGAAAAAATCAAAGTGATTGTTTTTAACGGCAAGCAAATTCCACTGACTGAACTTACAACGGGACAAGGCCCAGAATGCCTTAATGGTAGCAATGAAACTCCTCACTATCATGCCAAAGATCACACTTCAGCCCAAGCCCTCGACGGCTCTACAGTTTCTGATCCGGGAGGATGCGGATTTGGAAAGGTAAAAGAAGTTCAAGTAATTGAAGTAGAATAAATAATATTAGGGGTAGAATGCAAAGGCAATCTTTAACATTAATTTTTAAGTTTTAAACTACTATGAATGTGGCTGTCATCGGTCATGTGGATATAGATAACAACATTTCTGAGAATATCTCCTATACAACAGCTGGAAGCCCTGCGATGTTCATAACAAAAATATTTAAAAAATTTCCTAATGTAACACTCAATATTATTGCTCCATATGGGAAAGATTTTCTACCATATTGTAAAGATATAAATATCTATCCTAAAAAACCAATCGGAGACTGGACTTTAATTTACGAGAATAAATCGAAAGGCAATATCAGAACTCAAAAAGCCCTGAATAGGCAATTTGCGAAGCCTTTACTAATTGATCAAGAATTTAAGAAAATTATCATAAATAGTGATGTTATATTTTTTGCTCCCATTACGCCTGATTTTTCCACAGATTATGTAGAAAAATTTATTACTCAAGCAAGAAAAGATTCAGTAAAAATTCTTATACCTCAAGGCTATTATCGAAATTTCGATAAAGATGATAATGTAATTCAAAGAGATTTTATAGAGGCAGACAAACTAGTTCCTTTATTTGATTTTGTTATTGTTTCTGATCAAGATCATAAAGACATTAATAATATTGGCAAAAGTTGGGCAGGAAAAACTAATGTGATAATTACTATGGGTAATAAAGGAGCAATGCATCTTTATAGAAGTGATTCTATTATTGCTCCTGTTGATCCAGTCAAACCTGAGGATGTTGTAGATTCTGTAGGATCTGGGGACATTTTCAGTGCAGCTTTTGGATATAAATTTTTTTTAACAAAAAACATAAAGCAGTCATTGGAATTTGCAAACAATATTGCACGTCAATGTTTATTTTATCCTTCAAATAATCTTCAATTTACACTCCCCAACTAAATAACTGAATACTTTACTACTTTAATCACTTCACTTACTTTACTCAATAATTATATAATCTAATTAACAAAATTATGAAACTTGTTTTGAATCTGTTGGTGAACGGCTTTGCGGTTTTTGTAGCTGATTATTTTTTGCCCGGAGTGAAGGTTGACAGTTTTCTCATTGCTATACTTGTTTCAGTAGGTTTGGGAGTGGTAAACACATTCATAAAACCAATTGTACTTCTTATGACACTACCTTTTAACATTGTCACGCTTGGGTTATTTACTTTTGTCATCAATGGATTGATGGTTATTTTAGTTAGTGCATTTATATCTGGATTTGCGGTAGAAAACTTCGGCTGGGCGATGCTTTTTAGCATAGTTCTTTGGGCAGTAAATTTTGTCTTTAATTCTTTGACAAAATAACATATTATTCTTTCCTTAAATATCTTTCAGCTTGAAGAGTATAGAGAGTAGCATATTTGCCTTTATTTTTCATCAATCTTTCGTGATTTCCGTCTTCGATGATTTTTCCTTTATCAATTACCACGATTCGATTAGCGTCTTTTATGGTTGAAAAGCGGTGGGAAATAAATATCACGGTTCTGTCTTTTGTTTCATTACTCAATCGGTCGAAAATCTCCGTTTCCGCTTTTGCATCAACCGACGAGGTCGGTTCATCTAAGATTAAAACAGGAGTTTGTCGAACCAGTGCTTTACTAATAGCTAATTGTTGCCATTGACCACCCGAAAGATCAACTCCATCGGTATAATTTGGCCCTAATTGCTGGTCCAATTTTTTAGGAAAATTATTCACATAATTCCAGGCGCTGGATAGTTTTAACGTCTTGATATATTCTTCGTCTGTTAATTTGGTGCCAGCCCCAAGCTCCATATTCTCTCTTATAGTAAGATAAAATTTGCCGAATGATTGAAAAAGAGTTGAATAAATTTTGAATAAAATATTTTCAGGGATATTTTTTAGATCGATTCCATTTAAGAGAATCCTTC
>MGAI01000013.1:0-15873 GCA_001789695.1 Candidatus Roizmanbacteria bacterium RIFCSPLOWO2_01_FULL_37_16
TTTTTTGGCCCCTGTATTATCAGCAATATTTAAAATTGATCGATGTTGTAACATAAAATAAATTCAAAACTCAAAATGCAAAAATCAAAAATACAAATCAAAATTAAAAAGTATTGATCAAATTTTAACTTTTAAGTTGTACTTTTGACTTCTAATTTTTGACTTTTTCAACTACTATAAAGTGTTTATCCTTCGAAATTGGCCTTGATTCTTTAATTTTGACCATATCCCCTTCTTTCAACTCAAAATCCTCATTATGAGCTTTATATTTTTTATGTCTAATGATCGTCTTTTTATAGACTGAATGTCTAAATTTTCTCTCCACTTTTACAGTTACTGTTTTTTTCATTTTTGTCGAAACAACTTTTCCAGTAAAAATTTTTACCATATCTTTATTTAACCATGAACTTTTAATCCTCTTTGCTATTTTGCTTTAATTTTTCAATTTCCCTTTTCTCTCCAAGAATTGTCGATAAAATGGCCAGCTGTTTTCTTTTTTTCATCATCATATTCGAGTCTTTAGGAGGATTTACTTTAACCTCAAGACGTAATTTGGCAATATCCTTTCTTAACTCCTGTATTTCTCTTTCAAGTTCAGATATCGATTTAGCTCTAAATTCTGAAATTTTACCTTTCATAATAATTTTTTTACAATTTTTGCTCTAACCGACAATTTAGAGGAAACATTTTTCAACACATTATTGCTTTCATTTTCAGACAACCCATCTATCTCAAAAAGAATTCGTCCTGGGACTACGCTCGCGACAAAATAAGAAACTTCACCTTTCCCAGCTCCCATGGTCACTTCTGGTGGTTTTTTTGTATAAGCCTTATCGGGAAAAATTCGAATCCAAAATTTACCGTTTTTTCTAGTAGCTCGTGCTAATACCACTCTAGATGCTTCAATTTCTCTATCTTTTATCCAACCTACGGTAAGTGACTTAAGTCCATATGCGCCAAACACCAATTTCTCTCCTTTAATGGCCAACCTCCTCCATACACCTCTAAATTGTTTCCTAAATTTTTGTCGTTTTGGAGCTAACATAATAATATAAGCAAAAATTTTGATACTACCTGCATATCCATACCTTGACCCCTATATATCCAGATTTTGTTAACGCTGCGTACTTAGCAAAATCAACTTCTTCTCGGATTGTCGAGGTTGGCATTACTCCAAGAAAATATTTTTCTCGCCTTGAAATTTCTGCTCCAGCTATCCGTCCTCCCAACTGGATTTTCACTCCCTTTGCGCCTGCCTCCATAACTCGATTCATCGTATTGTGGACAACTGATCTATGAGGAAAATTTTTAACCAGTTTTTCTGCTATAGTTTGAGCTACATAGTAAGAATTTGTGTAGGGTCGATTTACAGGCTCAATTTTAATTTCCAACTTCACCATTTTTCCTTTTTTACCAGAAACAAAATAAGAAGAAATAAATTTTTTTACCTCCTCTAATCCTTTTCCTCCTCGACCGATAATCATTCCAGGTTTGACCGAATGAATAACTACAGTCATTTTGTTTATAGCTCTTTCTATATCAATCTGGGTTATTGATGCAAAGCTTAATTTCTTCATTAGTAATGTTCTAATATTGCTATCAGACAGCAATGCTTCTCGATAAGCTTTTTTATTAGAGAAAAACCAGCGTGAACTCCAGTTATATATAATTCCAAGTCTTAATCCTCTTGGATGTACTTTTTGACCCATATAATAAAAATTGAAAATTTAAAAGGTAAAATTCAAAATTATTTTTTACTTTTAACTTGTGTTTTTGACACTTGACTTTTAACTTTTGACTTTACAGTTACAATTTCATTTTTTACTTTTGATTTTTCCGCATCAAGTATTATTTTTATGTGTGCAAATCTTCTAAGTATTGGTTTAACAGTTCCCCTGGCGCCCGACTTAAATCGTTTTAACCTGTGACCTTCTTCTACGCTCAGATGTTTAAAGCGAATTTGTTTCTCGTCTATTTTTAAAACATTTTTAGCGTTATTTATAGCTGATTTGATAACCTGATAAAAAATTATGGCTGATCTTTTTGGCGTGTACATTAAATAATCTAAAGCTTCAACTGGTTTTAGTTTTTTTATTTCTGACAATAAAAACCTCAATTTTTTAGGTGAAATTTTAAGGTCTTTAATATAAGTCATTGATTCCATAAGTTTAATTAACACCCTCAGGGTGCGAAAATCATTGAGTACGCACCCTGAGGGTGAATCTCTTTAATCATTTTCTTCTTTTAACAATAAACTTATTACTCCATTTATTTTTTTTTCTGGTTTTTTTGCCTCTGGCTGGCAAACCCCAAGGCGTTTTTGGATGCATACCCTCTCCAACTTTTCCTTCTCCGCCTCCATGTGGATGACTGCGTGGATTTTGCGCTGTGCCACGTACAGTTGGCCTCTTTCCTCTAAGAATATTTCTCCCTGCTTTGCCAATTACCCTGTCTTTATAATCTACATTCCCTAGCTGTCCAACTGTGGCAAAACAATTTGCAAAAATTCTGCGAATTTCTCCCGATGGAACTTTTAGCTGAACATATCTATCTTCTTTTGCTACAACCACAGCTTGTGTTCCAGCGCTTCGCATCAATTGACCGCCCTTACCAGGATATAATTCAATATTATGCACCTGTATTCCCAGGGGAATATTCTTTAGTGCTAAAGCATTGCCTATTTTAATCTCAGCCTTTTCGGAAGCAATTATTATATCTCGTAGTCCTAAACCTTTTGGACGAAGGATATACCGCTTTTCTCCATCAGAGTACACCACTAGCGCTATCTCAACATTCCGATTTGGATCATATTCAAATCGTTCAACTTTCCCTTCCATGTCCCTTTTATCTCTTTTAAAATCTATTATTCTGTAGTATCTTTTCTGTCTTCCACCCTGATGACGAACTGATATTTTCCCACTAGAATCCCTTCCCGAATGTTTCTTCAGGATCACCTTGAGATTCTTCTCAGAGCTGACTATTATTTGTTTTTGTTTATTTTCTTTTTTCATATTTCTAAACCCTAACTCCTGTACCCTGAACCCTGCTATGCTTGTGGGAATAATTCAATTTTCCCTTCACTTAATTCGATTAAGGCAATTTTTTTGTTAGCCAACTTTTTAACCACCATTCTTTTGCCTACCTTTCTTTTCTTTCCTACTCTAATCATAATTCTTACTTTTTTTACTTTAACTTTATACAGCTTTTCTAAAGCCTCCTTAATTTTATGCTTATCTGCTCTTAGATTAGTCTCAAAGGTATATACCTTATTGCCTATTAAGTTGGTCGCTTTTTCTGTCACTACCGGTCTTATTAAAATATTGTTAATTTTCATGTCTTTAAAGCTGGTAAACTTTTAGGAGAACTTCTTTCCTTTAAAAAATGCTCCTCTAATGACTTTAACGACTGCTCTAATAAAAGTAGCTTTTCATTTTTTAAAACCTCATAAGCGTTTAGCGACACGGCATCCATTATCGTAATATTTGGCAAATTTCTCATTGCTAAGACCAAATTGTTTTTTTCCCTTTTTGGCAGAACTAGCAATATCCTTTTTCCATTTAGATTAAGTGATTTTAAAAACGAAAACATCCTCTTAGTTTTTGCTTCAACTTTGATAAAATCATTGCTTAATCCCACTATTCCTTCGCTTTTCAGCTTCAAACTAAGTGCATAAAATAAAGCTTTTCTGATTTGCTTTTTATTTATTCTAAGTGAATAGTCTCTCGGTTTTGGGCCACCGACTATACCACCACCTACAAAAATTGGGGCCTTAATATCGCCGTGCCTTGCTCTTCCGGTTCCTTTTTGTCGATAGATTTTTCGTGTCGAACCCTTGACTTCTCCCCGTGTTTTGGTTGAAGCGGTTCCTTGACGTCTATTGGCAAGATAAACTCTTATATATTGTGCTAAAAGTTTAGGGCTTGCCTCTGTATTGAAAATTTCCTTAGGCAAATCTAGACTTCCAGTATCTTTACCATCAACTGAGTAAAGAGGAATAGCTAACTCACTTTTTGGTCTTAACTTTTTAACGTCTTTTCCAACCTTGGTTTCTTTTATTTGATGCGTTTTTCTCCCTGGCATTCCTAATAACTCCTAACTAATAACTTCTAACTTCTAGTAATCCGCCGATGGCTCCCGGTACCAATCCTTTTACTACCAAACCGTCATCCTTAACATCAACTATCTGTAACTTTTTGACAGTAGCTCTTTTCCCACCCATTCTTCCAGCCATTCTTTTTCCCTTAAAAACTCTTCCTGGAGTTGTTGTCTGACCGATTGATCCCGGTGCTCTCTCTCTGTCAGACTGACCGTGAGTTCTTGGTCCACCCGCAAATCCATGTCTTTTAACAACGCCTTGAAATCCTTTTCCTTTTGATATGCCCGAAATATCAATCAAGTCTCCTTTTTTAAAAAATAAAGTCGGTTTTATTTCATCTCCGACTTTTATTTTATGCTCCAGATTTTTTGTTTCTAATCTAAACTCTCTTATAAAACGAAGCGGGGTTTTTATCCCCGCTTTTGCTAATTGTCCAAGGATCGGCTTTTTGATATTTTTGACTTGGCCGAATCCGAGCATGACAGAAAAATAATCATGCTTTTCGGGTTCCTTAATTTCAATGAGATAACAGGGCGAGGTCTTTATAAAAGTGGTTGGGATTCTCTTTCCTTGGTCATCAAAAGTTTGTGACTGTTCTGATTTTTCACCTAAAATAAATCCGTTCATATTGACTCTATAAATCCAAATTAAAAGACATTTTAATCCTGAAAAAAGATCAAAGGTCTGTTCATGACCTTGAACCCAAACTCGTTCTGGTTCAGGGCAAATAAAAAAGCCCCAGATTGGGGCTTTGTTGGTATTGTACCAATCTGTAAATGTTAACCGCTATTTTCCCAAATAACAAAGACGTTTGACGTCTCAAGGAAAAGTAACATGTGAGATGTATTATATATCATTGTTTTCAAACGGTCAAGAAGAAAAAGCGATTTCACATTTTAACTTCAACCTCAACCCCGGCTGGGAGTTCTAGATGCATAAGGGAGTCTATGGTTTGATTAGTGGGATTATTGATATCAATGATTCGTTTATGGATTTTTAAGCCAAAGTGTTCGCGCGCGTCTTTGTCGATAAAGGGGGATTTATTGACCGGATATACTTCAGTTTTTGTTGGCAAAGGTATAGGGCCAACGATCGAAGCTCCTGTACGAATTGCAGTATCAACAATTTTTTGACAGGTCTCGTCAATCAAACGATGATCATAAGCTTTAAGCCGTATGCGAACTCTTCCCTTTGGCATAATATAAAAGTGCTAAATATGGTACGAACGATGCGAATCTCTATGCTAATCTACGAATATGCTAATACCGATTTTATAATCTGAATTAGCAAACTCGCAACATTCGCATATTATTCGTAGATTCGTATCATTTATTAATTTTAGTTACCACTCCAGCTCCTACCGTATGTCCACCTTCTCTTATCGCAAATTTCAATCCTTCTTCCATAGCGACGGGATAGATCAACTTAGCAGTAATCTTTACGTTGTCGCCTGGCATCACCATCTCAACTCCGGCTGGTAATTTCAGCTCTCCAGTCACATCGGTAGTTCTGATATAAAATTGTGGGCGATAACCGTTAAAAAATGGTGTATGACGACCACCTTCTTCTTTGGTTAAAACGTAAATTTCTGCTTCAAAATCAGTATGAGGTGTGACTGTTCCGGGCTTTGCCAATACTTGACCGCGTTGGACATCTTCCTTCTCAACTCCTCGAAGAAGAAGGCCTACATTATCTCCCGCTCTTGCTTCTTCAAGAGTTTTTCTAAACATCTCGATGCCTGTTACTACAGACTTTTTCGTCGCCTTAAGTCCTACCATCTCTACTTCTTCATTCAATTTAAGGACTCCTCGTGAAACTCTTCCAGTAACAACTGTCCCTCTACCAGCAATCGTAAAAACATCTTCTATTGGCATCAAGAAGGGTTTATCGATTGGGCGTTCTGGTTCTGGAACATACTCATCAACTGCTTTTATTAGCTCCTCAATTGATTTGATTGCCTCTTGATCATCTTGGAGTGCTTTTAAGGCTGATCCTTTAATAACAGGAATTTTGTCTCCAGGAAATTTATATTTTTTCAAGAGGTCTCTTACCTCCATCTCGACCAGATCGAGCAGTTCTTTGTCTTGAACCATGTCTGTTTTATTTAGAAAAACCACAATAGCCGGCACGTTAACTTGTCTTGCGAGTAAAATATGTTCTCTTGTTTGAGGCATTGGCCCATCTGGCGCTGAAACAACCAGAATTGCTCCATCCATTTGAGCCGCTCCAGTGATCATATTTTTAATGTAGTCTGCATGACCCGGTGCATCAATGTGTGCGTAATGCCTCTTTTCGGTTTCATATTCAGAATGATGAAGATTGATGGTAACACCTCTAGCTTTTTCCTCGGGAGCCTTATCAATTTCTTCGTATTTTAAAAATTTGGCCTGACCTTTTTTAGACAAGACGTAATGAATAGCAGATGTCAAAGTAGTCTTTCCATGATCTACGTGTCCAATGGTTCCAATATTTAAATGAGGTTTGGTTCTTTTAAATACTCCTTCTGCCATATGTATCAGTATAAATTAATTAATAGTGTTTTTCTATCATAATCGGTACAGTCTGAAAAGTCAAGGGGGATACAATTCTGTATCCCCCGCAGACCCTTGTAGACTTGCTCCCCGATGTAACGTCACGGTAAGATTTCTTGCGAGGTCAAGGTCTTTTTATATGATAAAATTTATGCATGAAAAATGATCAATTTGTCTTAAATAAATCACAAGAAGAGGCAGTAAAATCCAATAATGGTCCGCTTCTCATTATTGCCGGAGCAGGAACTGGTAAAACAACTGTCATTACAGAAAGGATTAAATACGTAATCGGAAAAGGCTTGGCTAAACCAGAAGAAATCCTCGCTTTGACCTTTACAGAAAAAGCCTCGCAACAAATGGAAAAAAGGGTGGATTTGGCTTTACCCTATGGTACTTTTGGTCTTTGGATATCAACTTTTCATTCTTTTTCTGACAGAATTTTAAGAAGCGAGGCCCTACATATTGGTCTTACTTCCAATTTTAAACTAATGAGTGAGGCTGAAACTTATTTATTTGTAAAAAAACACTTCTGGCGTTTTGATTTGCAATACTTTAGGCCAAAAGGCAATCCGTACAAATTTATCGAAGGATTGATCCAACATTTTGAAAGAATTAGAGATGAAGATGTCTCAGCTAAAGATTATCTAACTTTCGCTCAAAAACACGAACAGGATAAATCTTCAGCTTCTGAAAAAGAAGAAGCTAAAAAATATCTTGAACTGGCAAAAGCATTTCAAACCTATGAAGAGCTAAAAATTAAAGAAGGTGTCATGGATTTTTCCGATCTTATTACAAATGTCCTTAATCTTTTTCGAAAAAGAAAATCTATCTTGGCAAGATACCAAAGACAGTTTAAATATATTTTGCTTGACGAATTTCAAGATACCAACTTTGCCCAATATCAATTAATAAAACTTCTTGCTCCGTCAAGAGCCAAACCCAATCTTACGGTGGTGGGAGATGACTCTCAATCGATTTACAAGTTTAGAGGCGCGGCAATCTCCAATATTCTTTCCTTTATGAAAGACTATCCATCAGCAAGACATATTATCTTAACTACAAGCTATCGCTGTCCACAAATTATCTTAGATTCAGCCTATAGTTTAATTAAGTACAACAACCCAAACACATTAGAATCTCAATTAAAGATCAGTAAAGACCTACAAGCCAATCAGTCCCTTAAAGGTGAAAAAATAGAATTTATTCAAAGCGAACGGGTCGAAGAAGAAGCCGAAAAAATAGCTTTTTTTATACTTGCCTACAAAAATGAGAACAAGAAAGAATACAAGGATTTTGCCATCCTGGTCAGAGCCAACAACCACAGTGCTCCCTTTATTCGAGCTCTTGAACGAGCCAAGATTTCTTATCAGTTTTTAGGACCAGGTATGCTTTTTCAGAAACCAGAGGTGAAAGATCTCATAGCTTACCTTAAAGTCTTATCTGACTTTACTGATTCCACCAGTCTCTATCGAGTTTTATCGATGGAAATCTGGCGGATTGAAGCTCGAGATATAATTGCAGTCTTAAATCTTGCCAAAAGGTCAAATCACTCATTCTTCGAAATGCTAGAAAAAATTGAAAAAAATGAACAGGCTGAAATTCAAAATTCTGATAAAGAGAGGTATAAGAAGTATAAAAACTATCTGACAATAAGTGAAGATTCAAACAAAAAATTTTCAGAATTTGTCAAAATGGTTCACAAACATCAAAAACTAATCCATAAAGAAACAGCGGGACAAATACTCTACTATTTTTTGCTTGATAGCGGGCTCTTAAGTAAGATCGTCGATTATAAAACCCAAGCTGAAGAAAGAAAAGCATTAAATATAACTAAATTTTTTGACAAACTAAAAAGTTTTGAGGCAACTCATGAAGATGCTAGCGTATTTACAGTGGTTGACTATCTTGAGCTAGCGATGAATATGGGAGAAAGCCCATTAGCAGCTGAAGTTGATTGGAGTGAAACAGATGCAGTAAACATCCTCACTGTTCATTCGGCAAAAGGACTAGAATTTCCGGTTGTATTTTTGACTAACCTGGTTGAAGGCCGATTTCCCTCAAGACAGCGCAAAGATCAGATCCCGATTCCCGAAGAAGTTATCCAGGAAGTCTTGCCAATCGGTGATTATCACCTTCAAGAAGAACGTAGACTCTTCTATGTTGCAATGACAAGGGCTAAAGAAAAACTTGTATTTTCAGCCTCAAATTTCTATGGAGAGGGTAAACTTGAGAGAAAACTCTCTCCCTTCATTTCAGAATCTTTGGGCCTCGAAAAACAAACCCGATCCTCGCTTGATCTTCAAATTTCCCAAATTCCGCTTTTTGAATGGAAAAGAACGTCTGATGAAGCAGAATCAACTGAAACCAATCTTCCAAGTAAATTAAAATTAGATTATCTTTCCTATTCTGCCATCAAAACCTTCGAGATCTGCCCTCTTCATTTTAAGCTGCGCTATATTTTGCACTTACCAAGCGCGCCAACTGCAGCTCAGTCATTAGGAAACTCTATCCATTATGCTTTGCGGGACTTCTATAGTCTTAGCCAAACCTCCAGTAAATTAGCTCGGAATGAAATAAAAGGGAAAGAACCAGAATTTATAATTAATCTTCTTAATGTAAACTGGATAAGTGACGGATATAAAAGTAAAGTCCATGAACAACAATCTAAAGAAGTAGCAATAATTTTTTTGCAAAAATATTTAAAAAGTGAATTGCATCATAAAGCAAAACCTCTTTATCTTGAGCGGTCTTTTAATTTTACCATCGGCTCAACCGGGATAAAAATTTTGGGAAAAATCGATCGAGTAGATGACCTAGGTGATGGCTGCATAGAAATAATTGATTATAAAACCGGAGAGAATATCCCAAGCAAAAAGGCTCTTGATAAAGACCTACAAATGACGATCTATGCCTTGGCTGCAGTAAATCCAGGAATTTTTAGAAAAAGTATCGACCAAGTCAAGTTGTCTTTTTATTTTCTTAATACTTCGACTAAAATGAGTACAATTCGAACAAGTGAACAGCTAAATTTTGCAATTGATGAAATATTAAAAATACGCGATCTAATTGAACAATCCGATTTTAAATGTAGCGGGGCAATTATTTGCCAAAATTGTGAATATAAGATTTTGTGTAATGGGTAAAGGCTATCTCAAAACCTTACAACTATTTATAGCAGGTGGCCCCGCTCAAGCGGGGACAGAATCTGAATAAATTGAAGGTTTTGAGACCGTTTATAGTTTTAGTATAATTATAAAATGAAAAGAAAGATTACCACATCAACCTTAGTAATTCGTAGCTTTGACGCAATTGTACCCATTTTGAGTTGGATTCTGATTACATTGCCGGTTTGGTTGTCACCTTTTCATCCGGCAGTAGTTGCCTATTTCATCATAGCTTTTGACCTTTACTTTCTATATAAGGCTCTCACAACTACATATTTTGCTACAATTTCCTATAAATCAATTTTGGCCCACATCGGAATCCCTTATTTTAAAAAGATTGGTTTAAATAAAACTTCCCTCGATATCAAACACTTTGTAATAATACCTAATTTTCAAGAACCCCTCTACAAACTAGAAGCAACCATACGAGCTCTGATTATGACTGATTATCCTTATAAGAATATCTATCTTGTTCTGGGCTTCGAAAGCCGAGAAAAAGAGGCTAAAACTAAAGCCGTTTATCTGCAAAAAAAATTTAAGAAAAATTTTCCAGACATACTTACTACCTATCATGTCCTTCTTCCCCATGAAATCCCCGGCAAAGCCAGCAATCAGACGTTTGCCGCTAAAGTTGTCGATAACTATGTCGAAAAAAACAACTGGAAAAAAGAAAATATTCTAATCACCATCTGCGATGCTGATAGCTTAATAGCCAAAAATTATTTTTCCTATCTCACCTACGAGTACCTACAAGATAAAAATCGCCTTTTTCATTTTTATTGGGCCCCAGTTCTCTTATACAATAACTTTTGGAAATTGCCATTTTTCATTAGGATGCAGGCCACCTTGTCGTCGATACTTCGTCTTGCCTTTCTTTCACAAAAAGATAATCTTATTCAGATATCTACTTATTCAACTAACCTCTGGCTACTTAAAAAAATAAACTTTTGGGATGTCGATATTATTCCAGAAGACTGGCACATCTTTTATCAGGCTTTTTTTACCTTTGGTGAAAGGATTAAAACAGTACCTCTCTATACGCTAATAAATTGCGATGCGGTATACTCTGGCGCTTTTCTAAAAACCTCAAAAAACCGTTACGAACAGGAAAAACGCTGGGCGTGGGGAGTCTCCGATATTAGCTACACTCTAAAAAAATTTTTTTTGACTCCCCAAATTAACATCTTTGCTAAATTAAGAAGAATAATATTCCTTGCTGAGACTCATCTTCTATGGACAACATCTTTCTTTATCTTAACTATATCTGCATCGATACCTCCCTTAGTCAATCCTGCCTTCAAAAGAACCGTCCTAGGATTTATTCTCCCTAAACTCTCTGGGTTAATTCTTACTCTTTCCTCGCTGATGTTAATTTTATACGTCTATTTAGATTTTCAGTTGCGTAAAAAACTTAATCAAAAAACTAGGCTGACTTCGCTTCCTTTCCTTCTTATTCAGTGGTATTTACTTCCTGTAGTTTCCTTCTTATTTTCATCTTTACCAGCCCTTGAAGCACACACGAGATTACTGTTTGGAAAAAAAATTAAATATAAAGTGACAGAAAAAGTCTGAATGACTTTTTCTGTCATCCTGAGCGACCCTGAGCGAAGTCGAAGGGGAGTCGAAGGATCCCATTACAACCTACAGTACACCATGTTAAATTTTCTTTTTACCCAAACCCCACTTGCTTTTCTTACTCAATCTTTCTGGCGCGACGAAGCGTTTTCTTATTTTCTGGCTAAGAAAAACGTCCTTGAGATAATCATATTATCAGCCAAAGACTTTAATCCACCTCTTTATCAACTTCTTCTCCATTTTTGGCTCAAAATTTTCGGACCGTCAGAAATAAGCATACGCAGTCTCTCTCTTTTATTTTTCTGGGCAACGCTTTATGTTTGTTTCCTATTTCTCCAAGAAATTTTTAAATTTAATTTTAAAAAAAGCTTGATTTATCTTCTACTTTTTTTGCTAAATCCTTTTTTGCTTTATTATGCCTTTGAGGCTAGAATGTATTCACTCTTTACCTTTCTTGCAACTTTGTCATTCTATAGTTTTTATAGAAAGAAATATCGGCTTCATTTGCTTGCCAGCATTCTTGGACTGTATACCCATTACTTCATGCTCTTTGTAATGGCGAGTCAACTATTTTTTAATTTTTTTATAAATAAAAGAGGCCGAGGCTATGAAGATCAAACTCCAAATAATATCATATTTAAACCACTATTTCTTTTTTTCCCTTGGTTCATTTTCATTCTTTTCCAAAAAAATTTTTTTACAACTTCTTTCTGGATTCAAAGTGTAAGGTTTGAGACATTGGTAAATCTAATGGGAACTGTTTACACGGGATATGATGGCGGCTACCAACTTTATGCTAACAAAATAACCTTGATCTCACTTGTAATACTTCTGCTGATAGTTATCCTCTTTAAATTGAGAATTAAAAAAAATTATTCGGATAAGCGACTTTTATTTTTTCTTAGCATCTGGGCAATAGGAATACCCTTATTTGTTATTTTTATCTCTTTGGTTAAATCAATTTATTTCCCTCGATATTTTATTTTTTCTACAGTAGGATTTATTCTATTTTTGATCTATCTATTAGAGCGAGTCAGAGGGCTTGGTCGCACAATTGCCATAATCTTACTGATTATAATTGCCTTAGATTACCACCTGATTCAAATAAAAAATTACCAAAAAAAAGACTTTCGTAAGCTTGCACAAGAAGTAAAAACAATTGCAAAAAAAGATGATCCAATATATGTATCTAGTGAACTTGATTTTTTTACAGCCAAATACTACCTACCAGACCACCAGTTGTTTATTTATAATAAAACTTATGCTGAAATCCCTGATTTTGTTGGCAAGGTCTTAATCTCAAGAAGTGATATCGCGTCTTCACTTCCCCGGTTTCCCAAAAAAGCCTTTCTCTTAAAATCTGACGGTACCTACAACATTCAAGCTCTTTATTAAAACATGTTGACAAATTTATGAATGTTTTTTATTATTACCCTGATATGAATTCACGAGTTGATGTTTTAAATAACTACTCTCCTCAATCTTCAAACACGGTATAAGATTGGGAGAGAATCGTGAAAACCAATAAATTAAATTAGGCTTTAAATATACAACCTCCCAATCAGGGAGGTTTTTTTATACTCTCACTTTTCGAACGGAGTGAGAATTAATGAGAGTAAATCCGCCGAGATTCGCTCTTTGAGACGACGAGCGAATAGCGAAGAGTTAAGTCTCAAAGTAAGAATTGGCGGATTGATGGATTAAGGGGAAAAATTATCATGAAAAAATACCAGGAGGCTCTCAAATACATTTTTAGCTATATAACCGATAGGAAAAGTTTGAAGACAGATCCTAAATTAGCTCTTGCTAGACCAAAATACTTATTAAAGCTTTTGGGTAACCCCCAAGAAAAAATACGAGTAGTTCATGTAGCGGGAACATCCGGAAAAGGTTCAACTGCCTATATTATCAATAGATTGCTTCAGTCCCAGGGATTTAATGTGGGTCTAAGCATTTCTCCCCATATTATTGATATTCGGGAACGCTGCCAAATAAATAATAGATTTATTTCGGAAGAAGAATTTACACAAGCATTTCAAGAAATTATTCCTTCTATTGAAGAAACTAATAAATCAAAATATGGACGAGCCAGCTATTTTGATATATTGATTGCTTTCGCATTTTATCTTTTTAGGAAGAAAAAAGTTGATTTTTCAGTCGTTGAAACAGGCCTTGGTGGATTATATGATTCCACAAACACTATAAATAACAGAAAAAAAATTGCTGTCATAACAAAAATTGGCCTTGATCATCAGTGGTATTTAGGAAATACATATTCAAAAATTGCTTTTCAGAAAGCTGGAATAATCCAAAAAGGTAATTCTGTAATAACGATAGATCAAAAGAAATATGTTTTGGATGTTTTTAATAAAAGAATTAAAGAAAAAAAAGCTAAGTTATTTCTAATCAAACAAGGAATTAATATTAAAAACATAAAGATTGATAAAAATAAAACGCAGTTTGATTTTCAATTTCATAACATAAGTCTGCCCAAAATTAAACTTGGGTTAATTGGATTTCACCAAGCAGAAAATGCAGGCGAAGCTTTGGCCGCCTTGATTGTTGCAAGCCAACAATTTCATTTTATTATTAATAAAGAAAAAATCTATAAAATATTAAAAAATGCATTTTTTCCTGGTAGGTTTGAAATTATTCAAAGAAATACTCATGATATTATCTTAGACGGAGCACATAATCAGCAAAAAATGAAAACTTTTCTCAAAAATCTGATTAATCTATATCCGAATATTAAGTTTAATTTTTTAATTTCTTTTTCATCAGGAAAGGATCAAATTTCAACTTTACTCGGAATGCTGAAAGAAATTATTCCCTATGCGCAGCAAGTCTATATAACAGAATTTAGACTGGTTAAACAAGATAATAATCATAAGGCTATTACATTTGCTCGTATAAAGAGTGTCTTAGATAAATTACGTTTCTCAAATTTTACTCATATTAAAGATGCTGCTTCGTTTATTAATAGGGTAGCCAAACAAAATGCAAATCCCTTAGTAATCACAGGTTCTTTATATCTAATAAGTAGCCTATATAAACAAATTCAAAAATTAAAAATAGACAAAATGACGCGATCGCGTCATTTTGTCAAAGGTATTATTTGATTTAGTTAATAATTATTGATTTTTAAAAGCAGAGTTGGTATTCTTTCTCAAACATGTCTTACCTCAAAAAAACCGATCATAAAATCTACGACTTAATCAAGTTAGAAGCAAAAAGACAAAAGGAAGGACTTGAGATGATACCTTCAGAAAATTATGTTTCTCCTGCCGTTCTTGAAGCAATGGGCTCTATACTTACCAATAAATACTCCGAAGGCTATCCCCGAAAACGTTACTACGGAGGTAACGATAACATTGATGAAATCGAGCTCCTTGCTCAAGAACGAGCAAAAAAACTTTTTAAAGTTGAACATGTAAATGTCCAACCATATTCTGGATCACCGGCTAACTTAGCTGTATACATGGCAACTTGTTCTCCAGGAGATACAATAATGGGGTTGAATCTACCAGACGGAGGTCATCTTACTCATGGATGGAAAGTTTCTTTTACCGGTATTTATTACAAAAGTACTCCCTATCACGTTAGAAAGGATGGTCGTGTAGATTTTGCTGAAGTTTGGAAATTAGCTAAACAGTACAAACCAAAACTTATCTGGACAGGTGCAACTGCCTATGTATATCAATATGAATTTGATAAATTTGCAAAAATAGCCGATTCAATTGGAGCTTATTTTGCAGCTGACATTGCTCATACAGCCGGTCTTGTAATCTCAGGTGTACATTTAGATCCTGTTCCCTATGCACATATAATTACAACAACTACACATAAAACCTTACGTGGACCAAGAGGTGCTATGATAATGGTCACAAAAAAGGGTATGAAAAAAGACCCAGAGTTAGGCCAAAAGGTTGATCGTGCAGTTTTTCCAGGATTACAGGGAGGACCACACGATCATACGACTGCTGCAATTGCTGTAGCATTAAAAGAGGCGAGTGGTGCTTCGTTTAAAAAATACGGAAAACAAATAGTCAAGAATGCAAAGGCTTTAGCAAACGAACTCATCAAAAAAGGGTTTAAGCTTATTGGTAATGGAACAGAAAACCATATGTGTCTGATTGATCTTGTTCCCAACTTTGGTCCAGGGGGCGGTTTTTTCATGCAGTATGCTTTAGACAATGCAGGAATAACACTAAATAAAAATACCATACCAGGTGAACCTGCATCTCCGTTTTATCCGTCCGGAGTTAGATTAGGAACGCCGGCTCTTACCACGCGAGGAATGAGGGAGAAAGAAATGAAAAAAATAGCCGACTGGATTTGGGAAGTTGCTAATTCAATTAAAGATTACAGACTTCCTAAAAATAAAGAAGAAAGATTAGACTATCTAAAAATTTTCAGAAAAGAGGTTAAAAAAAACAAAACCATAGAGAGAGTAAAAAAGGAAATCAAAAAATTTGCTTCAACCCAACCAACTTTTGCTTGGTGAAAA
>MGAI01000013.1:15881-35125 GCA_001789695.1 Candidatus Roizmanbacteria bacterium RIFCSPLOWO2_01_FULL_37_16
TTTATTTCTATCTGAATAGTAAAAATCTGCTTTCTTTCCTTTTAGTCAATAATAATTTATAATTGTTATTATGTTGCGTCGATTCAGATTGTTATATGGGCTCATTATTGCTAACTTGACTATTGCTGGAGTACTGTTTATAAGGTATAACAGCTTACCACCTCAGATACCTCTTTTTTATTCAAAATCTGCCGGCGAAGATCAGTTGGCTGATACTTGGCTTATTTTATTTTTGCCTTTTTTTTTGAATTTTCTTTATTTCTTCAACAATTTCTTCTACAAACGTTATTTTAAAGATACAGTTTTAGTCGAAAAAATTGTTTATTATCTTAATATTTTTATCATTACAAGCTTCACATTAATTTTTGTAAAAATCATTTTTGTTGTAACCTAAACCATGTCATGCTGAATTCATTTCAGCATCTGAATTTTGAAAAATCAGATTCCGAAATAAGTTCGGAATGACCAGATAACAAATTATGTTAAATGTTTTAGTCTTTATAATTGCTTCACTTCTTTCATACCTTTTTACTATCCCAGCAATTTACTTTGCTAAAAAATTCCACCTGGTAACTGATAAAAAAAGAAGAGTTCATCCTGCTCACACGCACGAAGGATTAATCCCACGCGGAGGTGGAGTCCCTATTTACCTGGCTCTACTTGTTTCAACATTTCTCTTTTTACCCTTGAGCAAAATTGTGCTTGGAATACTTATATCCAGCTTTATGCTTATTTTAGTTGGGATCTTGGATGACTATTTTGATGTTTCACCTTATCTTCGCTTTTTTCTCAATGTGGTGATCTCTGCGCTTGTTATTGGATTTGGCCTTGGTATCCCTTATATTTCAAATCCTTTTGGTGGGGTCATTAGACTTGACCAATGGAAATTATCGTTTGACCTTTTTGGTAATCACTCGGTATTGGTGTTAGCTGATATCCTCGCAATTATCTGGCTTACTTGGATTATGAACATGGTCAATTGGAGTAAAGGTGTAGATGGACAACTTCCGGGTTTTGTTGCAATCACCGCCTTTTTCTTAGGGCTTCTCTCACAAAGGTTTACCGCTCACGATATAAGTGTTCAAACAGTGACGTTGTTTTCTTTTATCGTTTCGGGTGTTTTTTTTGGCTTTCTACCTTTTAATTTTTTTCCGCAAAAGATAATGCCTGGTTATGGCGGTGGGGCATTGGCTGGTTTCTTATTGGGTATTCTATCTATTCTCTCTTTTGGTAAAATTGGAACCGCGATTTTAATTTTAGCCATACCAACTATCGATGGTGTCTACACGATTATAAGAAGGATTAAAAATAAACGGTCTCCCTTCCGAGCCGATTGGGGACACTTTCACCACAAGCTTCTGGAGCTTGGTTGGGGAAAAAGAAGAATTGCCGTTTTTTACTGGAGTGTGTCAATCATTTTAGGCATTGCAGCATTATTTTTGAAGGGTATAGAAAAACTTACTGCTTTTGTTACCCTCGCTATAGTTCTTCTTGTTTTTATTTTATTAATCGAAAATGTGAAAAGGGTAAGAAGATGATAAAATTGATAAATACATCATGCGAATATTTACGAATTAACGCAAATTTTTGCTAATGTCGAGTCATTCGCATATTCGTATCCATTCGCAAGACTTGCTGATTCGTGAAAATTCGCATGAAGTACTACATCAAAACTTTTGGTTGTCAACAAAATAAGGCAGACTCTGAACGTATTACCTCAGCATTTGAAGCTCGAGGTATGAAGCCAGCAAGAGGTTTTAAAGATGCTAATTATGTGGTGATAAATACCTGTATGGTTCGGCAGTCCGCGGAAAATCGTGTCTATGGACTGGTGAAAAATCTAGGTAAATTGAAATCTAATGGCCGACGAATAAAAGTCATCGTAACTGGCTGTATGGTTGGATTAGCTTTTCGCGATAAAACAGGAAAATATCTAAAAAGGTTGAGAGATATTATGCCCGAAGTTGACGAATTCATGCCTATTGAGGAGGTTGGATTTGATAATCAACCCGTGAGACAAGATTCGATAAATGCCTGGGTGCCGATCTCTAACGGCTGTAATAACTTCTGTACTTTTTGTGTCGTACCATTTACTCGAGGTCGAGAGATTAGCCGTCCATTTAAAGATGTTATTGATGAGTGTAAAAAGCTAAAACAAAAAGGTTATCGAATAATAACTCTCTTAGGTCAAAATGTTAATTCATACGGTGCTGATCTTATACTCGGAGAAAAAAACATTCAAGTAATGAGAGATTTAGACAAAACATACTTCCAAAATTCCAAACCCCACATCCCAAATCCCAAACAAATCTCAAAATTCAATGCTCAAAAAACCAAACAGAAAGGTTTGAAACATTTGGATTTTGAAAATTGGAATTTGATTGGAAATTGGAAATTGGAAATTGGAAATTTGCCTATTAAACCTGTCTACGTCAAACATCTCGGCCGCTACCGAATACCTACTTTATTCCCCTATTTATTAGAAGAGGTTGCCAAAATGGGTTTTGTCAAAGTCGATTTTATCTCCTCTAATCCTTGGGATTTTTCTGATGAACTTATAGATGTAATCGCAAGAAATGCCAACATAACTAGAACAATTCATTTACCTGTTCAGTCTGGAGATGACAATGTTCTTCGTCGCATGAACAGATGGTATTCGGTAGATGAGTACCTTAAACTAATATCTAAGATTAAATATCGAATATCTGACATCAAATTCACAACAGATTTAATTGTGGGATTTTGCGGAGAAACTGATGACGAATTTCAAAATACTGTAAGACTCGCTAAATTAGTTGGTTACGAAAAAGCCTATGTCTCAATGTACTCTACTCGTCCAATGACGGCAGCCACCAAGGTTTTCAAAGATGATGTCCCCTACGAAGTTAAAAAACAGCGTTGGCAGATACTTGAAGACCTAATCAATAAATCGCAACCGTCCAAAAGAACTAACTCCTCCCATACCATTGTTGTCACACCTGTGACATAGATGGTATATTAATTTTATATCTATGAGCAAACCTTGAATTAATTCTCAACTCCTCCAAAGTTTGGTCTATTGTTCTCTCCAATCCAGAAATTTTATTTTCTCTCAAAAACTTTTCTATTTCTTTTTCATATCCTACTCCGCAGACAGGAACAATCGACTTTAAAATCTTGCGCAAAAGCATATTGGCCAACCCGCCAGAACTCTTAATTAACCTTGGCCAACTTTTTATTAACCAATCAAGTGAATCTTCTTTGGCATAGGGATTTCTCGAGGCCGAACTCACAGCATAGGGCAAAAAAGCAAAAGGCACTTTTGGACTCATTATATATTCAAGTGTTTCTTTTATTCTATCTCTATTTTTCGAAAAACCCATTGCGGTCAACAATTTAGCTTTTTCTTCCTGTATAATTGATTCTTCATAACTTTTTTTCAAAACTTTGTAATTCCTGTCATCAAACCAGATTGCAGACGAATAGACAATTGACCTCAAGTCCGAGTGAAGTGACTTTTCGTCCTCTAGATAGCTGATAAATTTCTTATTCACAAAAAAAGCAACCTCATTGTCATTAAACAATGTGAGTGACGACAGAGCAGCAACTCTTAAAAAAGTTTCTAAAATATTTTCGCTAGCTTTTGGTTCATAGCCAACAATCCTGTCTAATACCCTTTTCGAAAACTGGGTAGCAAATTTTTTTGACCTTTCGTCTCTCAAAAGCAAATAAATCCCTGTTAACTTAGCAATAATATAGTGCAGAACGATACTCGAATTTTCTTGGGAGAAAAATGTATTAATCAGATAAAATAATTCTTCTAGATTTTTTTCTCCAGCCAGAATCAAGGCAAAAAGATCATGAATTAGCCCGATCTTGTCTGAATCAGAATAAAATCTGGAACTTTGAGCCATACTTTTAAGTAAAACGCTAGAGTAATCAGAGACATAAAATCCGGAATAATTATGATTAATAGTTGCCAACTTTTCTTTCGGATTGAAACGGAGAGTTAATTTTTTTTCTGGCAAATATATCTGACGCATAATATCTTTCCCGTTTCTTAAAACCAAAGGGATCTTCCACACTGATTTTTCATCTTTTCCTTCGAACAAAAATCTTCTTTGTTGAAAAAACAAAACATTATTTTTCTCTCTCACCGATATTTTTGGAAATCCCACCTGTTTTATAAACTTTTGCATGATCTCAACCACAGGTTTATCTGATACTTTCTCTAAACAATTCCATAAGTCCTTTGCTTCAGCATTTCTATAAATGAAATATTTTATGTAATTTCTTAAGCCTTCTCTGAAAACAACTTCTCCTAGATATAGGTCTAACATTCTTAAAATACTTCCTCCTTTTTCATAAGCTATCTCATCGAAAAGTTCTTCTAATTCTGCGGTATTTTTTACTTTAACCTTAATTGGATGTGAAGACTTCAAACTATCCAAGGCCATTCCTCCAAATACAGTATCGGTGACAAATTGATCCCACACTTTCCATTCTGGCCAATAATGATCAACAACTTTATTTCCCATATAGGTAGCAAAACTTTCATTGAGCCAAAGATCATCCCACCAGTTCATTGTTACCAGGTTACCAAACCATTGATGCGCTATCTCATGGGCAACAACTTCTGCAATTCTCTGCATTGTAGCTTTCGAACTTTTTCCCGAATAGAAAAGCAGGGCGTTTTCTCTAAAAGTAATCGCTCCCCAGTTCTCCATTGCTCCGGTTGCAAAATCAGGAATTGCAATCAAATCTAATTTTTTCAACGGATAAAGATAATCGAAATATTTTTCAAAAAAATCCAATGACTTTTTGGCACAACCAAGCGCAAATTTTCCGTACACGCTTTTTCCTGGAGTTGTTGCTATTCTAATCAGAGTTTTTTTGTATTTTTCTTCAAGAAATTCAAATTCTCCAACTCCCAAATATAAAAGATACGTCGACATCAGCGGTGTTCTATCAAACTTTATAATTTTTTTTTTGTTTTGCATTGTACTAACAGCATCTTTAACTCCCGAGGTTAAAGATGGCTTTAATACAGTCTTTTCATTATTTTTTTTGGATTCTATAGGAAGCGTATTCGAAATTGCAGTGAGACGTCTATCGATAACGACCGTTACATCAAATGTTGCCTTATAGGAAGGATCATCTATACAAGGAAAAGCCCGTCTTGCATCTGTTGCCTCAAATTGGGTTGTTGCCAGATATTTTTCTTTTCCATCTACTATATATTTACTTCGATAAAATCCTGCAAGTTTGTCATTTAATATTCCTTCAAACTCTATTCGTAATTCATAACTCCCTTGCTTTACTCCTCTTGAAAGGCTTATAATAAGTTTTTCTTCTTTTGCGACTAGTTTAAATGAATTAACTATATTTTTTTTAGCCATTAATAATTGACAATTAACAATTTTAAGATCCACCGCATCCAAAACGATCTGTTTTACCTCGCCCCTCGAAGTTTTAGCGGAGTGGGGTTTTAATTCAAAAGTTAGAATTTCCTTTCCCTTAAATCTAAATTTCTCCAAATCAGGTTCAAAAGTGAGGTTATAATTTATCGGAATTAAATTCATAGAAATAAAATTACAATTCATTCTTATAATAACTATTTATTCTTGTATAGATTTCGTGTTTTATATATAACTTTCGAGAAGTAGTCCAAGGTTGAGCAGAATCCTTCCAATAACCAAAATTGTCGCAGTTAAAATGCTTCCAACCGTCTTTCGGTAAATACTCGCTTATTCTCGGAAAGTATACTTTATAACCAAGTTTTTTCAATAGCTCACCACAACGAAACTGATGATCAGGATGTGCAACTACAATAACTTTTTTGATCTTCCTTTTTTTATCGTGGTTTAAGAATTGATCTACGACTCCTTTAGTAGTTAAAAAACCTTTTTTAGGATAAGCAGAAAAAGAAGTTTTTATACCAACTAACTTTAACTCTTCTGCTATCTCCCACTGTGCAAAAATAGGGATCGACGTTTTTTTATGAATTGACCTAGTTACATAAACTAAGGCTCTGTTTGTCTGTCCAAGTGAGTCATTTTTACCTAACCCAAATGAAAATGCAAATATTACATCTGCATTCTGCATCTTATCCAATTTGTCATACAAAAGTCTCCACTTAGAGATTAAGTAGAATACTCTAAGAAAAATCTTGTCAATTACTTTACTGGTTCCAATCATTTCATAAATATCTTTTTTATTTTCAAGAAGCACCCTATTGATAAGTTCTGTTTTTTTTGTCATTTAAATCTTATTTTACAATATGGGTGTGTTAAAATTTAATCCATGAGACTACTTGTCACAGGTGGAGCTGGTTTCATTGGTTCAAATTTTATCTTATACTGGCTCAAGAAATATTCTCAAGATCAGATTGTAAACCTCGACAAACTTACTTACGCTGGAAATCTGGAAAACCTAAAAAGCGTTGAAAAAAATCCAAATTACACCTTCGTTAAGGGAGATATTTGTGATGGAAAACTAGTTGATTCTCTAATGAAAGAAGTTGACATTGTAGTTCATTTCGCCGCCGAATCACACGTTGACAGATCAATTCTCGATCCTGCGCCTTTTATTAAAACCAATATCGAAGGCACATATATTCTTCTTGAGGCTGTATTAAAAAATAAAATTAAACGCTTTCACCACGTCTCAACAGATGAAGTCTTTGGTGCATTACCTTTGAATTCAAAAGAAAAATTCAACGAAAAAACTCCTTATAACCCTAGGAGTCCCTATTCGGCATCAAAAGCCGCTTCTGATCATTTGGTACGAGCTTACACTACAACCTATAACCTACCAACTACCATCTCAAATTGCTCCAATAATTTCGGCCCTTATCAGTTTCCAGAAAAACTTATCCCTTTGGCGATAACAAATGTTATTGAAGGTAAAAAAGTCCCTATCTACGGAGATGGTCTATACGTAAGGGATTGGCTGTATGTTGAAGATCACTGCGAAGCAATTGACCTTATTTTGCAAAAAGGGGAAGTTGGTGAAACTTACTTCATCGGCGGCCTCAGCGAAGATATTCCAAATATCGACATCATCAAAAAGATTTTAAACACTATGGGAAAGGATGAAACATTCATTGAATATGTAAAAGATAGACCTGGACACGACAGAAGATATGCGATCGATTGGAGTAAAATTAATCAAAAACTTGGTTGGGAACCAAGACACGATTTTGCCCAAGCTTTAAAATCAACGATTGAATGGTATAAAAAAAATCAGGCTTGGTGGAAGGGATTGAAATATGCTTAAAGTCGCCATAACAGGATCTAAAGGTCTCATAGGCTCTCGCATAAAAGAATTACTTCGGCAAGAAATTGACTTTACCGAATTAGAGTTGCCTGACTTTGACATCACCAACCGAAAACATGCAATAAAGTTGATTAAAGATATCGATTTTGATCTTTTTTTTCATCTGGCAGCTTACACCAATATCGATCAGGCTGAAAAAGAAAAAGAAAAAGCATATCTTATTAATGTCCAGGGCACTAAAAATGTATTTGATGCGGTCGTTGAAAAAAAAAGAAAGTTTATATTTGTATCAACAGATTTCGTCTTTGACGGTCAACATCATCCCTTTTATGAAGAAAGTGTTCCTAAACCTCTATCATATTACGCTAAAACTAAATATGAGGCTGAAAAGCTTATAAAAAAACAAGCAATGATAGTTAGATTTTCTTATCCATACCGAGCTAAACACCCGTCTAAACCTGATTTTGTCAAACGGATTTGTCAGGATCTAGAACAAAAAAGGCAAATATATCTAATAACTGATTCACTTATGACTCCAACCTTTATTGACGATATAGCTTTCGCAATGAAATATCTCTTTGAAAATTTTTCCACTGATATTTTTCATATCGTTGGGACAGATTCACTTTCGCCTTATGACGCTGGAAAATTTATTGCAAATGCTTTTAATTTAGATCAAACTCTTTTGTTGAAAACATCCTATTTAGCTTATTCAAAAGATAAAGCCATCCGCCCACAATATTCGGAAATCAAAAGTCGGAAAAATAATTTTTATAAAATGAGGACATTTACAGAAGGAATAAGTGAGATAAAAAAACAGACGATGGATGTTAGAAGCTAGAAAATAGATATTGAAGCTAGAAGTTTGAGAATAGAAAACTCTACCTTCCATCTTCTAACATCGAAATCCAGCTTCAACCTTCTATCATCTAGCGTCAAATTAACAATTATCATATATAATATTTCCTTATGACTATCACATTCATAGGTCACGGATATGTTGGTTTAGTCACAGCTTGCGTCTTTGCTGACTTTGGCAATAAAGTTTGGGTAATCGGCCACACAAAAGAAAAAATAGAAAGACTCAAAAAAGGAGATCCCCTAATCTACGAACCAGGTCTCAAGGAACTGCTTGAAAAAAATCTAAAAGCTAATAGAATTTTTTTTACCCTCGATTATCATCAAGCCATACCTGAATCAGATATTGTATTTATTTCGGTTGGAACTCCACCTAAAGAAGATGGTGAAGCAGATCTATCAACTGTATTTGACGTTGCAAGAAAAATAGGTCGACATCTTAAAAAAGGCTCAACCGTCGTTTCTTGTAAGAGCACCGTACCTGTCGGTATTAATAGAAAGGTCGAGGCGATTTTAAAAAAGCACAAAGCAAAAGAAGCGATTGTCTATGTAGCTTCTTGTCCCGAGTTCTTAAGAGAAGGAACTGCAATTTACGACACCTTAAATCCTGATAGAGTTGTCATAGGATCTAGCTCAAAAGAAGCAGTCAAGAAGTTACTTGAGTTGCATGAACCAATCAACGGAAAAAGAGTTATTACCGATCTTTCCTCGGCTGAACTTATAAAATACACATCAAATGCCATGCTGGCAACAAAAATTTCATTCGCCAACTTAATCGCTTTTTATTGTGAAAAAACCGAAGCTGATGTAGAAACAGTTCTTGATGCAGTAGGATTGGATAAAAGAATTGGCAGAATTTTTATAGATCCTGGAGTCGGCTATGGCGGTTCATGCCTCCCAAAAGACGTAAAAGCCTTGATTAATATCGGTGCCAGAATGACGATTGACCCTTCTTTTTTAATTCAGGTTGAAGAAATAAATCTAAAAGTAAGAAAAAATTTTCTCAATAAAATATTAAAACATGTTGATGGGAAAAATATTGCCGTGTGGGGTTTGAGTTTTAAACCAAACACCGATGATATTCGTGAAGCTGCCTCAATTTATATTGTCCAAAAGCTGCTTGAAAACGGTTTCATTCTTTCTGTGTATGATCCGGCTGCTATGGAAAATGTAAAAAAGCTTTTTGGTAGTAACCTAAAGTATCAAAAAGATCCCTATCAGGCGGTCAAAAATTCCGATGCATTAATAATTTTGACTGAATGGAATGAGTTTAAACAAGCTGATTTAAAAAAAGTCAAGTCTTTAATGAAAAAACCATTAATCTTTGACGGCAGAAATATTTATCATCTACGCACGTTAAGAAAACTCGGATTTATTTATTATTCTGTTGGTAGGCCTCCAGTATGAATATTCTGATAACGGGCGGCGCTGGATTTATCGGTTCTAATCTAGCCAAATTTCACCTGCAAAAAAATGACGAAGTATTTGTTATCGATAATCTTATAACAGGCAGGTTAATTAATATAAGAGATTTAATAAAAAATAAAAGATTTATCTTTTTCCAAACAGATTTATTAAATTTTAAATTTAATAAACTTCCCTCGTTTGATATTATCTATCACTTAGCTTCTCCAGCGTCACCTCCAAAATTTAGGTTATACCCAATAGAAATACTCGAGGTTAACTCTGTAGGGACTAAAAAAGTCCTAGATTTTATTCTCGAAAGTAAGAGCGGTGTTCTTGTATTTACATCTTCATCCGAAGTTTACGGAGATCCAACTGTACACCCTCAAACTGAAACCTACTGGGGAGATGTTAATCCTGTTGGTATAAGATCGCCCTACAACGAAGGTAAACGTTTTGCCGAAGCTCTCATTATGGCATATTTTAGGAAATTTAAATTAGATCTTAGAATTGGACGAGTTTTCAACACCTATGGAAATAATATGGATAAAAACGATGGTCGAGTTGTTTCTAACTTCATAACTCAATCTTTGTTGAATAAGCCACTTACAGTTTACGGTGATGGAACACAAACACGTTCATTTTGTTTCGTATCAGATATGATACTGGGTTTATATAAATTAGCAACTACTAAAAATATCGCCGGAGAAATAATCAATTTGGGAAATCCCACCGAAAAAAATATTTTAGAATTAGCTCATTTGATCAAGAATATTACCCATTCAAGGTCAAAAATAATTTTTTCCTCTAAAAAATCAGACGATCCAAAAAGACGAAAGCCAGACATTACAAAAGCAAAAAAACTACTCGGCTGGGAACCCAAAGTAAGTCTGGAACAAGGGCTGAGTAAAACAATCGAATATTACAAGAAACAGCTATGAGAAAGGCAGTAATAATATTACCAACTTATAATGAAGTCGGAGCTATAGAACAAGTTATAACTGAAATTTACAGGATTACGAAAGAAAATAAAAACTGGGAAGTTCATGTATTAGTCGTCGATAGCAACTCTCAAGACGGAACACAAGAAAAAGTTTTAAAATTGATTAAAAAATTACCTAGACTCACTCTCCTACAAACAGAGAAAAAAGGTCTAGGAAAAGCCTATGTTCAGGGATTCCAACAAACACTTGAGAGAATAAACCCATATCTTATTTTTGAGATGGACGCTGACCTCTCGCATGATCCAAAAAAAATTCCAGAGTTTTTAAAACAAATTGAAAACGGAGCAGACTTTGTCATCGGATCTCGATATATAAAGGGTGGGTCAATTCCCAACAACTGGGGTATACACAGAAAAATTTTTTCTGTCGGAGCAAATCTGGTTATTCGTTTCGGCTTCATGAAACCCCAGATTACAGACTGGACAAGTGGTTTTAGAGCTATTAAGTCATGGCTAATTAAAAAAGCCATACCTCATATCAAGAATTATTCAGGTTACGTATTCCAGGTAGCAATTTTGGATTTTGCCATAAAACATAAAGCCCATATAAGCGAAATTCCAATCCAATTTAAAGACAGGATTCATGGGAAATCGAAAATTAATTCTATTCAATATATCATCCAGACTTTTCTCTATGTTTTTTTAAATTCATCATTTATTAAATTTGCTTTAGTTGGAGTTATTGGATTTATCATCGATTTTGGCATTTCCTTTCTATTCATCGAGAAATTAAAATATGCAGTTTGGTTGTCTACTCTTTTAAGCACAGAAACAGCCATCGTTTCAAATTTTCTTTTAAATAATTTCTGGAGTTTTTCCCACAAGCGCCTTGAACCTAGACTTTCTGTTTATCTTCCTAATTTTCTAAAATTCAACTTCGTCTCTTCTGGTTCCGTCTTAATTCAAACTCTTGGAGTCCAACTTGCAGTCAATCTCTTTGGAAGAAAACTCTGGTATATTTATAAAATTTTAATCATCATTTTCATCATCATTCCTTACTCATATATTCTTTATAATAAATTTATTTGGAAAGAAAAATAATCAAATCTAAGTTACCGATAAGTTAGATCTTACAGTTAAGACAGATAAATTACCCCATTCTTCTTTGTTAGCAAGTTTCTGTGCAGATAAATAATATTTCAGTTGTTTTTTTACATAAATTTTACTTCGATTATTCTGCGCTATTGTTAACCTTCTATCAAGATCTTCTACAATATTTTTATAATAGTTTTTAATATATTCTTTTTTGCGCGACCTAATGAAACCAATCAGTTCTTCTGCGAAATTTGGAATTGATGAACTTAAGAACTCAATAATCTTACTAGGAGTTTCTTTTTGTTTAACCATCTGGTCTAAATTTAGTAACAATTCTTTATCTTTAATTGAAGAAATCACATTGAAATAAAATTCTTCCATGATGACATTCTGCATTTTATTAAAATGTATCTTCTTTTCGTAAGCACCAAGCTTTCTCAATCCAAGTAAATCAAAAATATCATATAAATCTATATTGTCTTTCTTACTAGATCGAATATCTCGAGTTTTCATGTTCCTTTAATTTATTAATAATTTTTGCGTAATGGATTGCATCACGCACTCTTGTTGCTCCGCTTGATAAAAGGGCAGCGATTATTATTCTAATGACTTCACTATTTAATTTTAGACTATCAATCATCTGTGGAATTTTTATTCCTACACCTTCTGGAGTAATAACTGGATTTGGAGCGGGTAAAGGAAGAGGAATTGAAGTAGGCTTAACAAAAGGAGACGGGATATTAATTTGTGGGAGCCGTGTTGAAGGTATTCTTTCTAAAATCTCCATACCTAAATCACTTAAGGCTGAAATATCAAGGTTTCCTTTTGCAACAAGGTAGGCTACTATACCTGCAGCTGCAACACTCCCACCTATTATTCCTCTTATTCTTCTTTTTCTCTTCTCTTCTTTTATAACAACTTTTTGAATCATCCCTATTAACTCGTCTGCCGTTGTGTTGGGATTTACTTCTAATCCTAATTCGGCCGCCTGAGTTAACAACGAGCTTATGAATTGTTCCGCATTTTCATCATCAATTGAAAATATCTCTTGTCTTCCAGGATTTGTTCTTATAATTTCGTCTAATTGTTGTTCTCCTGGCGCCCCAACAAACTCAAATCCAGGAATAGCCGGCTCTTCAGTTAATTGAAGCATCTGATATATGTGAGCATCGTCTTTATTCAACTTTTGTATTCTTCTTATCATTTCTATCGTTTTTTGGTCTAATCTAATATTTGCCTCCTTTAGTCTTTTTACCAATCCGTCAACTCCAAGTAACGACCCCGCTCTTTCATCCGCCGGGAATGAGTTTTTACCTTTGGGAATTTTTTCTATCAGTCTAATAAAAATTGGGGGAATTTCCTCTCTTCTAAATCCTGTCGAAATATATCCTGCCTGTGGTTCTACAACTATCCATTTATTGTCTATATACACTGCATCTAATGCATGATTCTGGGGACCGGGAAAGTATCGACCTTTATTTCCTAAATACCCATTGAATTTAACTGAAGGTAAATTAAAAAATCTACATAATACTGCGAATCCTTCTGCCGTATAACCGCAATTTCCGCTACTATTATTTATTATTTCCGAGAATCTTTCTTCCTCCGGCAAATCAAAAAATAACTTATCAACATCTCTGCTACTGTCATAATTAAAAGCATGGAGCCAGGCGGTCAAAGCAATATCCAACCTTTGCTTATTAGAAAGTGGAGGAGTAAAATTATCTACAGCATCCATCAAATCTCTCCAATGTTGTTTTAATAATTCTCTTTTGCCTAAAATAGCCGCTTCTCTCTGTCCCGGAATCCAACTTGGATGATTCTCTGGGTCGTATTCGTAATAAATTTCAAGTCCAGAAGAAATTTCTAACTCTGAACTCAGAGTATACAAGCTATGTTGATCAGAAAGATTAAATCTTAATTGTTTGGCTATTATTGGATCAGGGTGATAAAATCCTACTACTCTACAATTAACAAAACAGGGGACTGCATAAGTGCCTTTTTCTATTTTTTTATTTATAATCAATCCGTGTTTGGCTATAGTTCTATTGCTGCTAAAATCAAGAACATGTTCGTATTCAATAGCAGCAGAAACAATTGTATTAATTCCACAAACCAAAGTGTCTCGTAGCGTTACCGGTAATAAATCAGGTCTTAATAATTGTAAATCGGGTTTTTCTAAAGATTCAAGTGTTTGTTCTACATACTCTCTAGCTCCAAGAGTTGATCTTATAGACTCAACCTCCATTGGTACTGGATTATCATCTAAACTAGTAAAGATTGTATTGCTTGCAAATACTGGGATGTTAGGATCACGAAGAGAAGTATACGCTCTGCCTATTCTCCCCGGTGGTCTATAACCTGTTATTGTCAGGGGTGTCAAACCGCGTCTTGTAGGTGAATCGCTCAAGCTATCTTCCTCAATTTGCCCTAATAGTCTTCTGGCATCAGCTAATTTTGCTTCCGTTTCTGCTAATCTATCTAATTCCTCGGCTTGCATATTTTGCAGTACCCTTCTCTTTGCCTCAATAACTCTATCTAATGCTCCTAACCTACTAGGACCTTCTTTTATCCATTTAGCTTCATCAACAAATCCATCTTTTTCTACTTTACTAAACTCTCGTTTAAGTTCTTCTAAAAACTGGTTAAATGAATTTCGATTTTCTTTGCAGATTATTCTAATACTGATGCTTTGTCTTCCAGATGTTTTACCGGATTGAGTTATGGGGCTTATATCAAAAATAAAATCTTCTGTTTCTCTTTCTGCCACTTCAATCATCTCTAAGCTACCTTCTTCCCCGCCTGAATCTATTTCAACTCTTCGCACAATAGATTCTCCGAATTTTCTCCAAAAGTCTTCTGTTGACCTTAATATTCTACCTAGAGTTAAATTTGATTTAATATTTCCAAATAAAGAAAATTCCTTTCTTTGTAAAAAAGGTAAGTCTATCATAATTCCATTATTTCCAATATGCATAACAGCCTTGCTTTTTAATAAAACCTCTAATAAATCGCTGATGATCGATTCGGACGATAGCTCCTTGTTTTCGATTACAATTAACCTTTCGCCGGTTCTTTGGGGATCAACCGGAAGCTCTACTGTTTGTTCTAACTCCTTGGCAATTCCTAATTGATGCATAGTTTTGACAAAGGTGGGAGAGCTCAAAAGTATACATCTTTTTTTCAGCTTTTCTGCTTTAGCTACCGATCTGTGATCTGAGGTAATAAATAAATTGCTGGGGTCTAAAGTATGTTTTGCGCAAAAACTTCTCCAACCCTGTTTAAAAGCTGTTATTGCCTGCGGATTTTTTGAAATTTCTGAATAAAAATCATCAAGAGGTATCTCACCTTCGGCACAAGTATTTCCATAGGTAGTTGCATTTAATAATGATTCAAAAACCAGTGGATTGTCACACTTTCCCAGTACCATAGCGATTAAATTTTCTGGATTCCCATGCACATAGTCTGAGTTAGTTGAGCGTTCAACCTTAAAACTGTGTTCAGCTTTGCTAAATCCCCAAAAGCTCCAACGTAATGCAAAATAACCAGATGTTTCTAGTCGTAAGCCGTCTACAAACATCGAATCAGTTTTATATTCATATCTTTCCTCTTGTTTTATTAAGTCCCAGGGTAAAATCTCAACTCTGACTGGCTCTCTAAGTTTAGTGTCTGGTATTTTAAAACGCGTCCTTTCCTCTGAAGAAAAAAAGACTGAATGGGTTCTATCTTGTCCTTTATCCTCATCTATAAATATATTTAACAAATTTGCTTGAGGATTTAAATCTGCGGCGTGATTGAAACGGTAATTCTCATATCTTGAATTTACCAATAAAAAATAATTGGATAAATTCCGAAAACATTCTAAAAATTCTTCAGACGGATCATTGATTGCGACTATGGTTTTATCCCTTTCAGCTTCCTCTGGAACTCTCTGATAGCCCAAACTGTAAACTGGAGTTTTTAGGTCAGGAAAAGCTTCATTATCAATAACCATTGCCGTTTCACCCCGCCATGTTCCCCGATCATCTTTAGATAAATACTCTATGCTTGAAGCAAAACGACCTGTAATTAAAGCTGCTCCTGCTATCTTACCGCCTCTGCCGTGTGCTCCTAAAGTTCCCTCATCACCTCCGTGTTTTTCTAATACAACGTCTTCTGGCGTCATCCCTTCGCCTGGTCTTAAGTAGTTTATAAATTCTACTCTGGTAATTTTTTGATCTGACCTAAATTCTCTAGCTCTATCTTTTAGGAATTCTGGATAAGAAATCCTCTGTCCCTCTGAGTCGCATAACCATATTTCAGGCTGACCCAATGGATCATTATTATAATCCCACTGGTTTTGAACAAATTCGTAAGCGGCAGTAGGATTACCTCTTACTAAAAATTCTAAATATTTTTGAACTCCCTCTGATTTTTCTACATAAGAGGTTGGAATAACATAAATATCCCTCGTTGGATCCAGTGACCTAAAAGATGAAGATGAACCCCTTGTGATATTCTCCTGACCTCTTGGTAAAACCATTTAATAATTATACTTTTATCTTAGAGCGTAATTAACATAATATTACTAAAGTTATGCTAGAATATATTTAGTCTACAAATGAAAAAAAAAATTGCGCCTGGGGCTGGAGTTGAATCAGCAGAATTTGAAGCTCTTGTACGACTGGCTGACGAACAGGAAGGTAATCAGAATGAAGTAATAGCAAAAGTAACGAATGGAGTAGTAAGAGCTGAAACCTGGATCTCAACCTGGCCAGTTGATAGAATAATGTTACCTTTTGAATCGGAAAGTGTCGATCCCAGCAGCACTTTTCCTTACGCTGCTCGATTTAAAGTGGAAAATGGTATAGTTCAACCTCCATCTTTTATTTCTGGAGCTGATTTTAAACCAAGTGTTCAAACGCAAAAACACCATGATCCGCAATATTGGATTGATAGTGCAACAGGTTTATTTCTTACTCCTGAACAACTTTCATTCATAGAGAGTGTGAAATTTTATCAAGGTGAACAAAAAGTGGTACCCATGTCTGTATCAATATTAACTTATAAACCAGGATCTCACAATTTTCGTGACGCATATGGAAGATCAATTCAACTTGGCAAAAAGAGTGCAGTAAATGATCGGACCAGATACTTAGTATTTGGTAGAGGAAAAATGGGAACACATCAATATCCAATAACTACTGAGGGGATTCCAGGTACTGGAGAAAAATATTTACCTGATACTTTCTATTTAGAATTAACCACAAACGATAGCGCTAAAGCCTTACTAGCAGCCTTACAACCTGAGGGTTTAGTTTTTCCCCAGATCTTATTTACCGCATTGAGTTTTGGAATTTCGTCACAAGCTAATTTTCAATCGATGCGAGCAGCTGACCTCCAACAAATTATACCTTACGCAAGTCCGTTAAATAAATATAATCCCTTTTCACCCGATGTAGGACTTAAGGTTTATAACAATACGGGTATAAAATAGGTACTAAATTGTCATTTTAATAATTATTGTTTTATTTCTTTTCTGCGTATTGAGAATATACCCATCCTTCTTTGCCTTTCTCGTATTCTATCTTATACCAACTATTTTTCTCCTCCAAAAGATCAAAGGTGTCTCCGGGTTTAACTTGCGCTTCTTCTGAAGCTGTAATTGCCGCATCTTCTCTAACCCGCAAAAAACCCGTAGGAGTATCTTTTATAAGAATCGTGGTTTTTTTAACCATAGCGCTAGGTGATGATTCTTTTCCTCCTGTAACTTTAGCTGATTCAGTCGCCCTTTGACTTTCATCTATTGGCAATTTAAATATGGCATTTACCCGGTAGCCTGGATCGATATTAATTTTTTGAGTTCTCCTTAAAAATCTGGGCATAAAAACAGATAATTCATGGTCCCCTTTCAAAACTTCTTGTAAAATAAGCGGCGCTACTCCTTTTTCATCGTTGTCAAGATAAACTATGGCTCCTTGTGGTTCTGTCTCAATATAAACTTCTCCAAGATCTCCACTTTTTGCCGGCTTATCCACTTTGCTTGTGGTGAAAATTTCACCTGCTGAAGTAACATCCGAGCTTCCAAGTTCTCTATTGACATAAGTTAAAGCATTTTTATAAATTTTTAATTTTCCTTGCCAAGATGCGGTGTCTGATGCATTTCCTTCCGGAATAAGTCTAAGGATGTATTCTCCTACCTTATATTTGTCTTCAAATGGAGTTTTTCCAACAGCCAGATTATTGATAAAAACGCTGGCAACTGGAGAAGAAACAACTCTGATCCTACCAAAAGCATTCTGGTTATCGAGAATAAAAAAGCGAACTAAAATAACTGCACCAAATCCCAAGACTAATAAAGTTAATAAAATTAACTTTCCCTTCATGCCCTCAATTGTAAGAAAGTTTCCTGATTATTTCAACATAACTTATGACTTAGTATAATTATATTATGCAAAGAGGTGTTGTTACTTTTACTTTAGATTTTGGTCGATGCCCCCCCCAGAATGGTTAAGTTGGCGAGGATTATATCTTATGGGATTAAGGTTTGAGCAAGCCATTCAAGATCTTAGCCAAAAACAAATCAACTTTAGGTTTTTTTGAGAAAGAAAAATTGTTGAAGAAAAACTAAAAAATCTGTATGAACTAAATATTTATCTACAATTTCGTTAGAACAATACCAGATAACATAAAAATAGCCGCAGCAACAGAATGTTTTGCTGGTTTATCTTTGAAAATAAACAAACTTAATATCATTACCAAAAGAATCTCAACTTTTTTTACTCCAATAACCAGCGCTACAGGACCAGAAATAAAACCAAGAAAAGCAACTATTACAAGTGTCATATAGACTAAACTAGCCAATAATAGTAACCAAAAATTATTCTTTATCTCGTTAACCCAATTTTTGTGCTTATGGGTTAAGTATCCAGTTAACAATACAGTCATGAATGTGTTTTCGGTAAATAAAACAATTGACGGATTGCTTGGGACAACGTTTGTCAGACCTATCTTGTCGAATACTGAAGTTATACTCGAAAGCACCATCGCAATTAAAAAAATTAAGGAACCCTTTTCAAAAAAAAGCAATTTAAAAGGTATTAAGATACTTTCTTTCGCGTTTTCCGCATTAAGAATATATCCTCCCATGAGAATAAGAAGTAGTCCCAAAAAAGCAGATAATTTAATAGTTTCTGAAAGAAATATAAGTCCAAAAATATAGGTGAAAAAGACACTGAAAGAAACAAGAGGATATATTTTTGAAAGTAAATTATTTTTTATAGAGTGAAGTGTGAAACTCTTTGCCAAGACGAAACTTAAAGCTGAACCTGCAGTCCCCAGAAGAAATAATCCGTTGATGTTTGGAATCCCATCTTTGAAAGATAACCAGAATAATAAAGGAAGAGGAAAGGCAAATAAAGACCAGGTCAGCAAAGGTACATGAACTTTCTTGAGAATATGTTTATTGATTATGACTGACACCGCACTGATGGCTGCTGATAATAACGCGTACCAAAACCACATATATATACTTGACAATTAAAATTTTATGTTATAATTATAGCCTACTATGAGTCAAATACTATCCATAACCAATTCTTCTAACAGGAGACTCTTTGGGGAGGGTAGTATTCTCTTGGCCTAAAACCAAAGATAATTAAACCATCCCCCGCGTTTGACGCGGGGTTTTTTAATGGCCAAAATACAT
>MGAI01000014.1 GCA_001789695.1 Candidatus Roizmanbacteria bacterium RIFCSPLOWO2_01_FULL_37_16
TTCCATATTCTTCTCCAATTCTTGAGTTGTTTTTCCCTCATAATCGCATCTTCTATTTTTCTATATTCTTCAAAGAAAACAACATATTTTAAATTATATCTTTGACTAAACCCCTCAACTAATCCATTTTCATGTTCATAAATTCTTCTTTTTAAATTGTTTGTTACAGCTATATAAAATACAGTTCTTTTTACGTTTGATAAGATATAGACGAAGTAAGACATAAAATCGGATCCTGAAATAAATTCAGGATGACAGAAAATTTAGCATTTTTAATTTTTACTGTTTCTTGTTTCTTGGAATTTGAAAATTTGAAACTTGTTTGTATCTTGTTGCCTGTTTCTTGTAATTTTAGGACATAAATTCTCTAAGATTTCCTTCATTGACAAAAAATCTTGTTCCTTCACCAGAAACGATTTTGAATGCTACTTTGCGGACTATCTCCTCAATATTTCTCTCCAGTGAGCGAATTCCAGCGTCGAATCCCAAAGGCCTTATTATTTTATGCCAGGTTGAGTCGTCGATGGTGATAGCGTCTGGTGCCAATCCGGAGAATTTGACATAGCGAGGCAAGACAAAATTTTTGGCAATCACCATTTTTTCTTCATCGGTATAAGAAGGCATCTGGATTACCTCAAGTCTATCCAAAACAGCCGTAGAAATATTATTGGTGTTATTGGCGGTAGCTATAAACAAGGCTTGAGAAAGGTCGAAAGGATAATCGATAAAGTAGTCGACATAATTGCTATTTTGTTCCGGGTCCAAAAGTTCAATCAAAACTCCCATAATGGCGGCTCGTGATTCAGGGATTACACGATCAAGTTCATCAAGAAGGATGATGGGATTTTTAACTTCGGCTCTACGGATTGCTCTCAAGATCATGCCTGGTTCAGACTCTGGAGTGGTTTTTGATTGACCACGCAGATCCAGAGCTGAAGATAAACCGCCAAAAGGAATTCTCATGAATTTTCGCCCCAGCGCCTCAGCAATTGATTGAGCCAGAGTAGTTTTTCCAGTACCCACCAGTCCCACAAAAAAAAGCTGAGGAGCATGAGTGGTGCCTTGCGGTAACTTTTGCTTTTGGACAATAAGTACGGAAAGATATTCAAGGAGGCGTTGTTTAATTTTTGTCAAACCGTAGTGGTTCTTATCGAGAGTGGCTTTAGCTTTTTGGATATCCAGGATATCTTCGGTTTTTTTATTCCAGGGAAGACTTGTTATCCAGTCAATATATTTTGCCGTGATATCTATCTGTGAGAGATTGCCTCCGTATTTTAAGGTGAGCGCGATTCGATCAATTTGGTGAATTGCTTTTTCACGTAAGTTAGCAGGTAGTTCTGACGATTGCAAACGAGTTCTTAATTTATCAACTTCTGATAATCCATTTGATGTATCCATAGTGTTAGCAGACAAATTATCCACTTGACAAATCAAAATTTTTTTTGTAAAGTATTGTCATAAAAGATTTCGTTTCGAACTTGTTTCAGGATCCCGTTAAAATCAGATCCTGAAATAAATTCAGGATGACACTTTCAGTTTATAAGTTTTTTTAAAAAAAATCTATGTCAAAACAAAAGCACAACATTGATCCTCTATTTGATTACGTTTTAATTAAACCTCTCGAGCAAACTCAAACCACTCCTTCGGGAATAGTTTTACCAGATTCTGCAAAAGAAAAACCACAGGTAGGTCAGGTGATGGCGGTTGGACCAGGTGCAACGAATGATGACGGTAAACTACTTCCCATGAAAATAAAGGTTGGTCAAAAAGTTCTCTATAAAAAATGGGGAGGTAACGAAGTTAAAGTCGGTAGTGAGGAATGGCTTTTGATTGAGCAGAAAGATGTAATGGCAGTTGTTCAATAAAATTAGTAACTAATAGTTAATAGTTATTAGAAATCAAAAAATATGGCAAAACAACTCAAATTTTCCGAAGACGCCAGACAGCACTTGGCAAAAGGAGTTAATATTTTAGCAAAAGCTGTGGTGACAACTTTAGGTCCACGAGGACGAAATGTTGCTCTAGACCGCAAGTGGGGAGCGCCAAACGTGGTACATGACGGAGTATCAGTAGCAAAAGAGGTAGAGCTTGAGGATCCCTTTGAAAATATGGGAGCCCAGCTTGTCAAAGAAGCGGCTTCAAAAACAAATGACGTCGCAGGCGACGGAACTACAACCTCAACACTTTTGACCCAAACAATGGTCAATTACGGATTAAAAAATATCACAGCAGGCGCCAATCCAATGATATTGAAAAAAGGAATAGAGATGGCTGTCTTGGAAGTTGTAACCCAAGTTAAGAAAATGTCTAAAAAAGTTTCTATCAGCAATGAGGAAGAGATCGTACAGATTGCGACCATTTCGGCAGCTGATCAACAGATCGGAATACTTATTGCTGAAGCTATTAAAAAAGTAGGAAAGGATGGAGTTGTTACGGTTGAAGAGGGTAAAGGTCTTCAGATGGAAATACAGTATAAGGAAGGTATGGAGTTTGATCGAGGCTATGCTTCAGCCTATTTTGTCACAGACCCGGAAAAGATGGTTGCCGAAATTGAGGAACCCTATGTTTTAATCACCGATAAGAAAATTTCGGCAGTATCTGATCTTCTTCCCTTTTTGGAAAAGTTTGTCAAAGTTTCAAAGAACCTGGTTATCATTGCCGACGAGGTAGAAGGAGAAGCTTTGGCGACTTTAGTTGTCAACAAGTTGCGTGGTACATTTAACGCACTCGTTGTTAAAGCCCCTGGTTTTGGCGACAGAAGAAAAGAGATGCTTGAAGACATAGCTATTCTAACCGGTGGATCAGTCATCTCCGAAGATTTGGGTAAAAAAATCGAGAACATCGAAGTTGATGATTGCGGAAGAGCAGACAAAGTCTGGTCGGATAAAGAAAATTGCCGAATCATCGGTGGAAAAGGCGACACAGCTAAGATAAAAGCTAGAGTTGCCCAAATTAGACGGGAAATTAATGAGTCCACATCTGATTTTGACAAAGAAAAACTTCAGGAAAGACTAGCCAAGCTTTCAGGCGGGGTTGCTGTAATAAACGTCGGTGCCGCAACCGAGGTTGAGATGAAAGAAAAGAAGGAAAGAGTTAATGATGCTGTTGCCGCAACCAAAGCCGCACTTGAAGAGGGAATTGTTGCGGGTGGAGGAGTAGCGCTTCTTCAAGCGCGAAGAGTTTTACCGGATCTTAAGAAAAAGATGGATTTTGATGAAGAGAAGACTGGAGTAGATATTGTCTATAGATCACTGGCCGAACCTTTGAAGATGATCGCAGCCAACGCGGGAGCTGACGCCGGCTGGGTACTTAGAAAAGTTGAGGAGACAAAAGACAGTGACTATGGCTTTGATGCTCTAACACTGGAGTTTGGCTCGATGTTTAAGCGAGGTATCATCGATCCGGCCAAGGTTGTTCGATCGGCTTTAGAAAATGCCTCATCGGTAGCTGTGATGGTTTTGACCACCGAGGCTTTAATCACAGACCTTCCTGAAAAGGATAAAGCAACTCCAACCACTCCTCAAATGCCGGAGTATTAAATTCAAGGATAGGTTAGGTATTTTTTAGACCGGCTTCTTAAGAGATAGTCGATGAGTATGTTTAAGGAAATAGTTGCTCCACAAACTACTTTATCTGCACCACCGTAATAGAGATAAATTGTATCGCCTTTTAAAACATAACCGCAAGGAAAAACAACATTATCAGTTAGACCCCTTTTTTCAAAATATGTTTCTGGCTCCAGAATTGGATATGGCGTCCAGCCAATAACTTTGGTAACATCGTTTAAATCCAGAAGTAAAACCCCAACACGATAATGACCATCTATTCGACTAATACCATGATAAAAAATTATCCAACCCTCTTTGGTTTTTAAAGGTGGAGTACTTACGCCGATTTTAGCCTCGTCCCAAGTTCTATTGTGTGGTGTGATGATGCTGGCGATTTTCAAAAACGAATTGTTGGGAAAGTTTAGATCATCCAAGTAGTCAATACAGATATTCGGTTCGATTCTATGAAATATTATATATTTTCCCTTAATTTTTTCAGGAAAAAGCATACCGTCTTTATCAGCCATCTGTGGCGGAGAGATTATTTTGGGAGCGCTCCATCTATCCCAATTCCTAGCCAAAAAATCATCAATCTTAATTGAAGTTAGGGCAAGGCGAGGCAGCAGACCATCATAGGCGGTATATAACATATATAAAATATCACCGATTCGTGTAATTCTTGGATCTTCACATCCGCCTGATTTCCCGGCTGAAGCGGGTTTTTCGAACTCTGATCTTATGGGATATACTGGGTCGGTTAATCTCTCATCTATCAACAACCCGTCATTACTGATCGCCATACCAATAAATGAGAGATTTGTTTCAGAAGTAGCGCGATAAATTAAATAAACTTTATCTTCAATCTCAATTGCAGCCGGGTTGAAAACAGCTCTAGCCTCGAAGTTATGTTCTGGAATTGGTGACAGCAGTGGATTATGTGGGAATTTCTGGCACTTTACAGTTCCGGGCGAATTAACTTCAAATGACCTGATGAAGTCGCCTAGATTTGCCTCTGCCAGCGCACAACTGGTATCTGAGGCGCCATAATATACCCTCACTTTATCGTTTTCAATCAAGGCGCCTTCTGGAAAGACAATATCAGGTACATTACCCAGTCGTTCATAAGCCTCTTGGGGAATAAGTAAAGGTTTGTCTGTTCTCCCGATTATCTTTTGGGGACTCTTTAGATCTAATAAAACAGCTTCGATCCGGAATTCTTTTTTTATCCTACTGCTAAAATAATGTTTAATGTAAGAATAAAATATTATCCAGCCAACAGAAGTTTTAATAGGAGGAGCGCCAACCTCAACCCCATCACTGTTGACTCTGCGAAGTTGAATGACGTAATGATCTAAATCCTTATACCACTGATTCCAAAAATTCATATCCCAGAGAGTTTCTATTTTGTTAAATTGGGCAAAGGCTATATAGCTTGGTGGATTGTCGGTATTTACAGTTAGTATGGCTGTATATTGACCATTAATTTTTTCAGGAAAAAGAGCCATCGCTTTGGCATTAAAGGGAGTAACCAAATGTTTTTTAGATACACTATTTAGATCAGTAGATAAAGCTAGTCCTACACGAATTCCATAATGGTTGGGTGGATAGTTTGCTAGGGCTGTATAAAAAATAAGATATTGATCGTCTATCTTTGTAACCCTGGGATCTTCACATCCATATTTTTCCCATTCATGAACTGGCGCAATAAATATTTTTCTATCAGAGAATTTATATCCGTCCATACTTTCTGCTTTGCCAATTACAGAGAGACGCAATTTTTTCTTGTCAACTGTTATTTCATCTCCGGTTGCTCGATATAATAAGATGTAGCTATCATTTTTTTTAATTATTGAACTGTTATAGGCAGCAAAACTTTCCCAACGGTTATCGGGATTGGGCTGAAGTATTGGGTTTTTCGAATATCTCTGAAATAGCATCAGTAAGTAACTTCTTTAATTTCTATAGGAGATAGATGTGCGGGTTTATCAGTTTTTAGCTGACTTAAAAATTTCTCGAGCTTAGCTTGAGCAACACAGACTACAGAATCTGCCGCACCGTAATAGACAAAAAGATTATCTTTTATGATCACCGCTCCACAAGGATAGGCGATGCCTGGTTTAAATCCATTAATTTCGTAATCTTTATTCGGGCTTAAAATTGGCTCATTTGACCGATATAAAACTTTGGTCGGATCATATAAATCGAGGAGCATAGCTCCTATTTGATACTTACTGGCATCCTTGTCATTAACTCCATAATAGATCAGAAGCCAGCCATCTTTTGTTCTTAAGGGAGGAGCACCGGCGCCAATTTTACGGCTATCCCACTTATCCGGCCTTATTTTTATTTTATATTCTCCTTTGAGCCATTTATTTTCGTCTTTGAAGTTAAGGTCTTCGACAAAATCTATGAGAATATCAGGGAATACCCTGTGGAAAAAGACATATTTTCCATTAATTTTCTCAGGTAGCAAGCAACCGCTTTTGTCAATGACATGAGGGGGTGATATAAGAAGCGGTTTTTCCCAATTCCAGCGCTTTTTCAAAAAGTCATTGACATCGATTGAGGTCAATGCGAGGCGTAGATTGGACCGACCGTCGAAGGCCACATAGACCATGTGAAGCCGTCCTTCGAGCAAGGTGATACGAGGATCCTCACAGCCGCCCCAACCTCCTGCTGACATCAGCTCTGGATTAACCCGTCCAGTTTTATTCATCTCAAATTTTTCCGAGGGACCATAAATTGGGTAATCCAGGCGCATATCTATAGTTACCCCGTCTGAACTTACGGCATATCCGACGGTTGAAATATAATCATATCCTTGAGCTCGATACAAAATATGCACTTTATTTTCTAGATATGTTGCTGCAGGATTAAGAGTAGTAAAAGCCTCCCAATCATTTTCCGGTCGCGGTGTAATGATGGGATTAAGACTGTGTTTATTCAAGCTAACTGGAGCCTTGTGTATCTGGCGCGGATCAAAAAAGAAGCCGGATAGGTATACTCCGTAGATAACCTCTTGATCGACATACCAGTACATGACAATTTTATTTTTAATCATAACTGATCCTAGAGATGTGATTTTTTTACTTGGCCAATGACTAATGGTTTCCCAGATCGGTTTATCAGTTTTCCATATCAACCTATCCGGATGTTTTTTATCAAATTCGGCGATAAATGCTTTATAGTTTGTCACCCCGTTCTCTTTAATTTTTTCGTAATATAAAACTATGATTCCTTTGGGAAAAAGGAACGCTCCGCCAACTTCTACAGGATGAGGTGAGATAAGCAAAGATTTCTTAGCACTTGACCAAGAATTAGTTTTTGACGATCGAGCCAGTTGCAGCTGTCTGTCGCCGTAATACACAATCTTCTTATTTTTTAAAACAAAGTCCGCAACGACGGCAGAATGGCTGTATTTATCAATAAAATTTTCTGGTTTGTAGGGTTGATCTGTTAGATCAAAGTCAAAACCGTCTAGACTTCTGGCTGATATGTAAGAATCAGAGGGTGGACTCTTTTTTAAAATAAGAAAGTATTTTCCGTTTTCTTCAACAATTTTTATAGGTTCAGCAACTGATCTATCAACTTTATTATTGATAAATTTTTTCAACCTTAGTGTTATTTTGTTAATTAATTCCATACCAAAATTGACAGTCTAAAGACTGCTTTAATTTCTAAGGTACTAGTTTTTAATTAATTTTAAAAGTGTAAATTGTTATGGGATATTTATAGAGTGGTAGCTTCAAAACTCTTTAAAACAGACTGTATAATATTTACATGTTTTTGTTTATCTACACTCTTATCTCCCTTAGTTTTATTTTGTACCTTTCGAGAAGAAATGTAAAGACCCATTTTGAAATGATTGTTGTAGTTGCTTTTTTTATTAGAATTTTTATCACTTTACTATTTTTAACCAGCAAAAGCGAAGATATAAATACGTTCTTAAGAGACGGGCAGTATCTTATAGATCGAGATCCCAGATACGACGCTAGCTATTTTCCCTTCATTGGTTATCTTGGGATGGCGGCACTTTACTTAAAAAGTTATATCAATCCCTATATTTTTTTAAAAACCATCTTTACGATATTTGATGTAGCAATTCTTATACCTCTTTATTATCTTTCCAAAAAAAATCTACAGACAGCTCTGATTTATGCTTTAAATCCGATTTCAATTATCGTTGGCAATATTCACGGTCAGATGGAGTCAATTCCGCTGTTTTTTTTCCTAACCGGAATTTATTTTTTTTTAAAAAGCAAAATAATTAGGTCGATTTTAAGCTTATCTTTGGCGATATATACCAAACCTTGGCCAGCTCTTTTTATTATACCTTTAGTAAAAAAGTCTAAAAAAAAACTTTTATTTATTTTGCTTGCTTTTTTTCCTTTAGTTTTTACGTACATACATACGCTACTTTTTCCTACAACCCTTTTTGATATTTTTGAGAAAGTCAAAAACCACAGAGGAATATTCGGAGCCTGGGGTTTAAGTAAGATAGTTTTGTATCTTACAGATTATCACTTGAATCCAGTTGTGGAGCAACTGATGAGAAGAATTTTTATAATTTCTTTTTTTGTATTTTCAGTCTTAAGAGAAGATGAAAATATTCTAAAGACTATACTTTTGACCATGCTTTTTCTTTTCGTTTTTACTCCTACATTTGGAATCCAGTGGTTTACTTGGCTTGTACCCTTTATAATAATTATAAGACCAAAATTGTGGCGCATGTTTCTTGTTTTAGGAAGCATCTATTTAGCCGTAGGTTTTGCTTGGGATATTTATCAGTATTTACGAGATATCATGCCTGGGTGGAATTCGGTAATAACGAGAGTAGGATTTATTGTTTGGCTATTTATGATATTTATGTTTTTCCAAAATGTGTTATTTAAAGCCTCTAAAAGTTAAAAAAATTGACGGTAGAAAAGTGGTGCTTGAAAACGGTATAAAAGCGGTCTATGATAAAAAAGTTGGAAAAGTCAAGGTAAATGATTTAGTGATGGTATACGGCAATTTAATAGTTCAAAAGATCAAACCTAAACAAATTTCATTTAGTTAGATTCTGTTAACTATTTTTTTGGAGAAATGCTCGATATGATGTTTTTCACAGACCGACACCCAGCTTCGCTGGGACCCCTCGGTCAATTGCTCAAAACACACATCTTCGCATATCGCTAAAATTATGGAAAATAAAAAGTTTAAAAAAGGCATTTTGTTTGCTTTTCTTACGTCTATAATTTCAGGTATTGCAATTTTCTACTCTAAAATTTCGCTTACTAAGATTAATCCCTTAATTCTTACTACGTCGAGAAATCTATATGTTGGGTTTTTATTTATTTTGTTATTTATTATTCATCGAAGATGGGGAGAGATAAAGAAACTTAAAAGAAAACAGCTATTTATACTAATCTTGATTGGACTAATTGGAGGTTGGCTTCCTTTTTATCTCTTTTTCACAGGACTTCAATTTACCCAAGCGATAGCGGCCAATCTCATTCATAAGACTCTTTTTATCTGGGTGACAATTTTAGCCTTTCTATTTCTTAAAGAAAAATTCAATTTTAGCTATTTGATCAGTTTTTTCCTGATAGGATTTGCCAATTTTTACTTGGGAAATCTGAAACTTACTTTTGGCAAAGGCGAATTGATGGTTTTTATAGCAACAATTTTATGGAGTATTGAGAATATATTGGCAAAAAAAGTGCTTAAGACTGTTTCATCAGAAACTGTGGGACTATTTAGGATGGGAACTGGATCAATATTGCTTTTTTTGACTAGTTTGGCAACAGGAAAGGCAGATATGTTCCCGGTTGGGGACTTGAGTAAAATGACGGTTGTTGCGATAGGCGGAACAATTTTATTTTTTTATGTTTATACTTGGTACAAAGCTTTAAAATACGCACCAGCAAGTTTGGTGACACTTATTCTCACATTTTCGGTAATTGTTGGCAATATTTTAAACGGAGCTTTTGCTGGAATAAAATTAATGCCGAAAGAAATTTATAGTTCAATATTTATTGGAGCGTCAGTATTCCTAATTTTTTCTTATACTCTTTTCATCCCATATGCAAAAAGACATCTCGGCCGAAAATTTTCAATTTGAAATTTGAAATTTTCATTCAAATCTAAATTTGAAAATTAAAAACTTGAAAATTCATTGAATATTGAAAATTGTGAATTTAAAATTGACTTGTGGATTCAAAAGGTTTGCTCCTTTGTGCTCGATACTCTTCGGCACCAAATTTTTTCGGTTACTGCGGTCCTCCTAAAAATTCTACTTTAGTAGATCACTTACGAGAAGAGATAGGCGATAGTGAGGTAGAAAGTATTTTATCACAATTTGAAACTTTATATCTGAATTTACGCTTGATTGCTTTTGAGAATAGGATAAAAGATCCCTTTGCTTTCAAGGTGGTTGAAGCATATTGGCTTGGCAATAATCTCTTGAAAAATACCAAGAACAACGACTATATGGCTCTTTTGAGCGAGAAGTTTGAACTTGAAAAAAAAATCGGCAGAGAAAAATTTGGCAAACTAAAGTATAAATTCTTAGCAAATCAAACCTTACCACATCATTCTTTTCATGTCTTTAATATCTTCAAGCGCATGGGTCACGATCCAAGCTTTCACACCTTAGAAACAATGGACCAGTGTCGGGTGGGATGGGGAAGAATCCTTAAATTACCAATTACCAATTACCAATCAACAAATAAACCCAAAATAAAAAATATAATTGTAGAGACTAAACAATTAGTGACTAATAACAAAAAATTAACAATAGGAAGATTATTTCAGAGAGAACTGAATATTGACTATAAAGGAAAAACATTTCTCAAAAATCTTAAAGTCGGTGATTGGGTGAGTTTTCACTGGGGATTTGTCTGCGATGTTTTAAATTTACATCAAGTAAAAAATTTAGAATTTTATACTCAGTACGCGATTGATTATTATAATATTTAATTAATTATGGATTTATCTAGAAATATAGAAGGAAGAATATTATCCAATGTTCATGAAGCTGACT
>MGAI01000015.1:0-12450 GCA_001789695.1 Candidatus Roizmanbacteria bacterium RIFCSPLOWO2_01_FULL_37_16
CACCGAGTCCTCAGAATTGCCTTTGGACTCGGTAGCGCGTAAGTTTCGAACTCAGAATTTTTTAATTCTAAATTCTGAATTCTAGATTCTTAATTCTTTCTTATCCTCCCACTCCGCCTGCTGGTTCGTTTCGAAAATCTTTTGGCAGGTGGTGGGCTATAAGATTTGTTTCGCCCCTTTTCATAAGTCTTATAGTAACTTGTAATCGGATCCTTCAAATAAATATTTAACTAGAAAATTTCAATATATAATCATTCTAAACATATCCTATAACATTTGTCAAGGGGTATTTTAATTTCGCGTTATTAATGTACAAGGTAAGCGTATTTTTGTAAATAAAGAACTTTAATACAATCTAATTTAAAATTTTTGTTACCTGTATTCCATAGTCGAAGATTTCGATTAAGTGTTTGATCGAAAACTAAGTTGAAAGATACGTTGAAGTAAAACTATATTGAATCTACAATAGAACTAATGGGACAGGAGTCGAAGATTCAATATCTCACCTTTGGGTTTTTAATTCTTTTTATCGCAACCTTTGTAATTTATATCACAGTCAGAAGGAACAATAAACAGTTTATCAATGAGCTTAATTCCACTCCAACAATTACACGTGTTGTTACAACTTCTGAAAATCCAACTATTCCTCAAATAAAGGAGTGTACTTATGAAGCTGATCCTGCTAACACAAGTGTATATAACTCGAAAGCTATTCAGACAGTCTCTAATTTACGTTGGTTTCGTCAGGGCGATCCCAAGAGTCAGACAGTCGGCGGAGCAGCATCAAGTCCTATCGTCGTATGTGATACGTTATATTTCAGCAATTGGGACGGTTATATATATGCTTTACATGCGAACACTGGTGAGCTTCTCTGGAGGTTTAAACCAGAAGCAAAACCTGTTGAAAGTCCAACCTTTGCCGATGACTATATTTATTTTGGTGATGCTGTAGGTAATTTTTACGCAGTCGACACAAAAAGCCAACAGGAAGTCTGGCGATACTCATTAAAAACAGAAAAAAATGGACGCGATCTATTCGGCTCTCGTCATATAACCTCTAGCCCAATTGTCTATGATAATACAGTTTATTTTCCAGATAATTCTGGCTATTTATATGCGCTTGACGCAAAAGAGGGGAATGAGCGATGGATATTTGAGAAAGCAACGGTATTTTATTTCACGCAACCGGCAATCTCAGAAGGAGCAGCTTATTTCGGAGATGATGATGGAACTTTGTATGCGGTTGAGGCAGAAACCGGCGTTGAGAAATGGAGTCAAAAGTTTACCGATTCGTTATTTGTACAACCGACAATTTACAACAACAAAGTTTATGTTATAAGCGATGATGGAGTTCTTCACGCCTTACAAATTGGAGATGGGAAAGAGATTTGGAACTACAGATATGTAAAAACAGATACTTTTATTAGAGTTGATATTTCTTCTGTTGCTGCATTTAATAACGCCATTTATTTAAGCGGAACCAACGATTATTTTTTGGACGTACTTGACTCTGAAACCGGGAAAGAAATCTGGAAATTTCAGGCAGAAAGTTGGGTTGAAACACAACCCGTGATCACAGACAATGTCGTTTACTTTGGAACGCTTGATCGGAAAGATGACCGTAGGAGTTTTTTGTATGCTGTTGATATTAATTCGCAGGAAGAACTTTGGAAATATAAAATAATTTCACTTGGTATAAGAGGTAAACCTTTTGTCTTGGATGGAGCTTTATATTTTTCTGACGGTGTGGGAGGCAATTTATATGCTTTAGAGTAAAGTCCAAGTAGAATCTGAACCTTCTAGATAAATTGGACTTTTAAGCCGATTTAAATAAAACTTTTGTCGCATATAATCCATAGACTTGGATTTCGATTAAGTGTTTAATCGAAATCTTAGATGGTATATACTGTTGATTTAAGCTAAATAAAGTTTGGCCATTTTTTAGTATTTTAATTTTCAAGTGTTGATGTATCACCCAGCGGTTGACCTAACTCTTGTGCTTTTAACACTCTTCTCATAATCTTTCCACTTCTGGTTTTTGGTAGTTTTTCGACAAATTGAATCTCGTCAGGGGTGGCGATAGGGCCTATCATATTGCGAACATGTTTTACTAATTCTTCTTTCAGTTGATCGGTTGGTTTTTGGTCAACCTTGAGAATGACGAATGCTTTAATTGATTCTCCCTTGACTTCGTGTGGCTTGCCTATTACGGCCGCTTCGGCAACAGAGGGATGGCTGACAAAGGCTGATTCAAGCTCGGCACTGCCGAGTCTGTGGCCGGAGACTTTGATGACATCATCATTTCTGCCTATAATCCAAAAGTAACCGTCTTCGTCCTTTTTGGCAGAGTCACCAGTGAAGTAGAGAAAATCACTAAAGTTGTTTGAAGTTGGAGGTTGGAGGTTTGAGAATTGTGATTTTTCTTCCAACTTCTCACTTCCAACTTCTAACTTCCTACTTACTTGGATTTTTTCAAAATATGTTTCTTTATATTTCTGCGGATTATTGTAGACATCAAGCAGCATTGCAGGCCAGGGTTTTTTAATTACGAGGTAACCTTGTTTAGTCATTCTAGGTTGGTTGGAATTGTTTGCTGCTGGTTCAAGTTGCAAAGAATTTCCGTGTTCATCGACCACATCTGCTTCAACGCCAAAAAAAGGCTTAAAACAGCTACCAGGTTTGAGAGCAACAGATGGGAGGGGAGTTAACATAATCATTCCGGTTTCGGTCTGCCACCAGGTGTCCATGATCGGGCATTTTTCTTTGCCGATTGTTTTGTAATACCAGAGCCAGGCTTCGGGATTGATTGGTTCTCCAACTGTACCCAAGATCTTTAGAGATGAAAGATCGTATTTTTCTGGTATTTCCTCCCCTAGCCGCATCATGGCTCGTATGGCAGTTGGGGCAGTATAGAATATACTTACATTGTACTTTTGGATAAGTTCCCACCAGATGCCAGGGTGGGGATAGTCCGGAGTTCCCTCATAGACAAAGGTTGTTGCTCCATTCATGAGAGGCGAATAGACAATATAGCTGTGGCCTGTAATCCAGCCAGCATCAGCCGTGCAAAAGTAGATATCATCACTTTGAAGATTAAAAATCCACTTTAAAGTCGTATATATTCCAACCATATAACCGGCGTGGGAGTGGAGTACACCTTTGGGTTTGCCTGTAGAACCTGATGTGTAGAGTAAAAATAGGGGATCGGTTGCTTCCATGATTTCGGTAGAACAGATCGTATCGGCTTTAGCCATAAGTTCGTGATACCAGTGGTAGTATGGATAGCTTGACGATAGAGGATTGAGGGTAGAAGATGGATCTTGAGAATCTACCGTCTGTTTTATTCTTTCTACAAGAATTACGTGTTCCACGCTTTTTATCTCCCTAATCGCTTCTTCGACTGTTTTTTGGGAATCGATAATTTTATCTTTGTAAGGATATTTGTCTGTTGTAATTACGATCTTTGCTTGGGCATCCATAATACGATTCTTTAGTGCATCTGCGGAGAATCCCGAGAAAACTACCGAGTGGATGGCTCCGATCTTGGCACAGGCCAACATAGCGATAAACTGCTCGGGAATGCGAGGGAGATAGATGGTTACTCGGTCGCCCTTTCTTACTCCTAGCGTTTTTAGGACATTGGCGAACTTGGAGACTTCGGTATTAAGCTGCCCATAAGTAAATGTTCTCACTGGTCCTTCTTTGCCTGATGCAGATTCTCCGGCAGTTGGTTGACCTTGCCAGATATAGGCAAGTTTATCTTTCATCAGAGGTGGACTATTATCGTTTTGATTCTGCCGTACCACATTGATAAAGTTAGGAGCAGTCATTTTTTGCCAGCGGTCTAGAGCGTTATGGATTATATTGCACTGACCACCGACAAACCAGCGAGCGTAGGGATAGTTCCAGTCTAATACTTTGTTCCAAGGTTTGAACCAAGATAGCTCATGGGCGATGTTTTCCCAAAATGACTCTGGATCTTTTCGGACTTCTTGATAGAGATTTTCGTAGTCTTTAATGTAGGATTGATCTACAACTTCTGGTTTGGGTTTGATCAGCATCTTTTAATTGTGAAGTAAGCAATTGGAAAAATCAAGTCTTATGATATTCATTTATTAAGTGGAGTTGTCTTACCTCCTATTAGATAACTTTCTGGAAAAGGAGCCTGGATGAGATCAAAAATACAGCGAAAATAATCCTGAACCTCAGGCTGCGAGGTTGCTTGAGAATGAGTAAGCATAAATTCTCCGATTGACAGAGCGGGTTGACCTATTTTTGGAGTTAACGGGTTATTCCAAGTTTGATTAGCATATTGTAGAATTTGACTTGGTGAATAGTCAAGAATCCAAGTCATAGTAGGCGGAAAAGTCGTAAACCAATCGCTGGTTTGAATATTAAATTGTTCCATCGGTGTTGTCTTAGTTTGTTGGTTAGGAGTTGACATGAGGTGATCAAAAAAAAGACGCATACCTCTATGTCTTTCTTCGTGGGCAATCGCTTTTTGGACAATCTCAACAGGTGTGAATGTTTTAGCTTGCTTTTTTTGCTCAATGAGATTTGAGGGATCAGTTTTTAAAAGTGCTTCTAATAGTGCAGATGTTGCTTGATGAGCAGCCTGCACTAATTCATTAACTGAAGAAGAAGCAGCTTTTTTACCTTCTTCATTACCCCAACGACTCCAACCTGAACCCCAGATTTCTTCTCCTTTTATTAACGCGTCTACAGCGGTATATCTTCTTGATACTATCTCAAGAATTAATTCACCAATTGTATCTGTTGGCTCAACCCTAGATGCTTCAAATGGTTTTCCTATCTTAAAGGCGGCTGTTTGAAGAATTTCGCTTGGAGATAACTTAAGTAACCATTCCAGTTCTTTGGGAAAATTACTTAGCCATGCTTCAGTTTCTTTAGCAGCTTGAAGGTAGGTGTTAAAGACATCTTTAAAAGCTAAAGGTAAAAGATCAATTTTTTGTTGCATCTGATCTTGTTCAGTTGAAGACATATGATGCTATTATAAAGTGGCTTGTTTTTTAATGCAAATCTGGGAAAGAGGATATTTTCTTGTATAGCTATAGGGAAGACTGTTTCCTATGAGTTCTTTTAATAATAAATATTTTGATCGAATTTTTTTGTCAGATTTCACCTGCAAAAAAAGTATAACCATCAAAATAAGTGTAATAGTAAGTAAAAAAAAGGATTAATACTTCCCATTTAATTATTTTTTTTATATTGCCAATAGATAATAATTATAAAAATAAAGCTTACAATTAAAGCAAGAAACTAATAGGAAAAAGTAAGTTAAAGATTAAAATTATGGACATGATTTACCTTCTTATCTTAAGTTTTTGCCAGAATCCTTTATGATTATTTGTTGGGATTTCCGGGGCTCTCACACTTCTAGAAGTTTCAAAAGCCCAGCCTTGGACTTTATCATTAATTCGGGGAGGAATTTCTATTCTTATGCGTTCTCCTGCCGGAGAGTCCAGTAAATCTGCCCTGACGACAGGGTTTCCTTTAGGATTTTCTGCAGTTGGATTTACATAATATTGGTTGACTATTGTTGGTTTACTATTTAGAGTCAAACGGATAAGTCTATCTACAGGAATAATCATACCCTCGGTGAAAAGACCGGCAGGTCTAAGCAGATCATCCCTACCTCCATATAATTCCTGCTTGAATATTGCATGAGTTATTTGGGGAAAATAAGTTTCGCTGGCTGTAAGATCTAGCGCACAGAGATGACCACTTGGACTGCATAAACCGCCTAGGACGTGAAGCTGTTGATCAGGCATAGACTGAACTTTTCCAGCAAAAGAAAAGTCCATAATTTCAATAGGGCCGTTATAAGCATATCTTTGAACTACCATTGTTGCGACAGCTGTCGATAGAGATGGATCTGCCTCCGTTTGTGTATGTTCAGTTTGAGGGAGGTTTCCCCAAAATAAAAGAGTTAGATTTGGTCCATCCTCATGATTATTAGCACCATTAATAGTATCAGCAACAAAAGTCCAGGAAAGGGTATCACGACTCATCATCGCAATCAGTTCAGGATTTAGTTCAAAGCCTAATTCTGCTTGCAAAGTTTCTATCACCCGATCAAGAGGTAAACAATGAATAATTTCCAATGTCTTTTTTCCCAAGTTTATAGCATCCAATAACTCCAATAAACCAAGGTGGTTATAATTTGTTAAAGTATTCTCTCCCGTGCGTAAATGATGAAACCTTTGTTCTAGAGTAGTCATAGACTTATTTTAGCAGATTTGTACTGGTTAATCAATACTATAGGGTAATATTCGAGCTAAATTATCTTGTAATTTGGAAGGATTTAATCCATGAACCAAATCGAAGGTCGGTTCTGAGTCTTCGACTTATCTAGTGATTTGATAAGTCTTAATGGTTTCAAGAAGATTCTTGGCGTAGGGGTTTTCTGCAAAGTGTTTTCGCACTGGTTGTAAAAGTTTATCGAGAAGTTCGATTGCTTTTGTTTTGATATCTAAAGGATGTATTTGTTTTTCTCCGAAGAGTCTTTCGAGATTTTCATAAGAGTTGAGGATAACAGGTCCACCGAATTTTTGCGGCCGGTCAACCACGATATTTTGCAGCTGCAGTCTATCTAATGATTCAAACAGGATATATTTATAATATTCCAGGATTGGGTTTTCCTCGACTTGACCTTCGGGGCAGTAAGCTTTATTGATCTTTCGTTTTATATCTTCAAAGGAGTCGGTCATAAAAATCGCAGAATCAGGCAGGGACTTGGACATCTTGAGGGCGATAGTGCGTTGAAGTCTAGACGATTGAGAATTGATGGTAGAAGGTGGATTTTTTTCTATCTTCGAACTTCTATCATCTACCGTCTGTATTCCTGGTTTATTGAGTCCCATCAGCATATGGTGAGATACTACCACTGGTTTCCAGTAACCTAAATTGGGGCCGATCTCACGGGCGAGCATGTTGACCTTCCTCTGGTCCATACCAAGCTGGGTAATTTTGGCTCCAAGCATAAAAATATCGGCAACCTGCATACAGGAGTAGATGATATTTGCGCCAGTTAATGTATCTAAAGACTCCTGTCTACCCATCATCTCGGCCGTTCTGATAAATCTACGCAGCGCATTTGATTTGCCAACCTGAATAACCAGCTTCCAGTAGTCGCTGTTTTTAACTATATCTGAAGCCCAGAGGAATTCAACTTTGGAAAGATCCATGCCGGAGGCTTTCCAGACTTCGATAAAATATTTACCGGTTGTTTTAATTTTTTCTAGGTCGCCACCGAGTTTGTTATTGGCCATCGCATGCCAGTCAGCCACCCACATGCGGAATTTAATCCCGGCTTTGGTCATTTTGTTAACATTGATGGCGCGCAGAATTCCCTGTGCAATGTGGATTTGACCCGAGGGTTCAAACCCGTCGTAGGCAATAAGCTGTTCGCCGCTTTCCAAGAGCTTGACCAGCTCGTCTTCCTGGATGATTTCTTCTCCCACCTGTTTAATGAGGTTTAGTCTTTCTTCAATTGTCATAGCATAAATAATAACATAATTTGACTTTTGATTTTTTGTTGATATACTTTAAGAGTTCCTTCGACAGTCAACTAATGTGGGTGACTGCTCAGGATGAAACAGGATTTTCAAATCTGTTTCAGTTATCTATTTTGAAACGTAAAACGTTCCGAGGATTTTTGTTCGGCTCCAGAAAGAGCTTCGACAGATTCCGCGAAAATTTATTCAAACATATTCGTGAAAGGATTGATTTTTTCTGCTTTTCGGATATTTAAAATTAACTTAAGATTGGTGGTGAATCGTGTATGAACAAAAAACTTTACGTAGGCAATCTTTTGTACGAAACAACGGATGAGGAACTTCGCGATATATTTAGCCAAGCTGGGAACGTAGTTTCTGCGTCGGTTATTCGTTACCAAGATACAGGCAGATCAAAAGGATTTGGATTTGTCGAGATGGAGACAGATGAAGCTTCCCAAAAGGCAATCGATATGTTCAACGGCCAAGATAATAAAGGACGAAAACTGGTCGTGGCTGAAGCCAGACCACCAAAGCCACGCAATAATTTCGGTGGAGGCGGAGGTGGAGGCGGAGGATACGGTGGAGGAAGACGAGGAGGATTTAGGAGAGAATAATATCAGAGATTCAAGATTCCAAATCCCAATTTCCAATTTCCAGACAAATTCCAATATTCGAATTCCAAATATTAAAATAATTTGAAATTTGTTTATGTATTTGGATATTGTTTCTAGTTGGTGGGTTATTGTGATTTTTGAAAAACGCTTCGATAATTGATACTATTATTGAATGATACCGCAGCTTTTTTTCTACGTCTTTGCATTTTTGTTGATTTGGTTTGCAGCCGGGATAATTATTACTTCGGTCGACAGATTTGCTCATAAGCTGAATCTGTCTTCATTTGCTATCTCCTTTTTTCTTTTGGGGTTTCTAACTTCGATTCCTGAAATATCAGTTGGCGTAAGCTCATTAGTAGATAAAAAACCTGAGATATTTGTGGGAAATTTGATAGGAGGAATTGTAGTAATTTTTCTTTTAGTCATTCCGGCCCTCGCGCTATTTGGTGGAGGGATAAAGCTGACTCATCAGCTGGATAGAGATAAGCTTTTGTTTGCCTTAGTTGTGATACTTGCGCCAAGCGTCCTTAGTCTTGATGGAAAGATAAGTTTGTCGGAGGGGATATTTTCGGTTTTTCATTACGGTTTTTTGGTCTATGTGATTGAAAAAAGAAAAGGCCTGATGGAACGAATAAAAGATAAGTTAATTGCAAATTATGACCATGCGATAAATGATCTTATTAAAATAATTGCTTCGGTGGTAACGATATTTATCGCCAGCAAATTTATAGTTGATAAAACGATTTATTTTTCCAGCCTCTTTGGAATTTCGACTTTTGTCATCAGTCTTATTGTGATTTCCATAGGTACTAATCTGCCCGAGCTCTCACTGGTTGTCCGCTCGCTAATACTTAAGAAAAAAGAGATAGCTTTTGGCGACTATTTGGGTTCTGCTGCTGCCAATACATTGATTTTCGGGTCGCTGGTTTTGCTGAACAGAGGAGAGGTAATACTGCCTAACCATTTTTTTAAGTCGTTTATTTTTATTGTAGGTGGAATGACACTGTTTTATATCTTCTCAAGGAGCAAAAATGATATATCTCGCCAAGAAGGATTAACCTTGATTTTAGTCTATGCGATGTTTTTGGTTTTTGAAATAATTTAAATAAAACTATTTGCTGTATTTTTTGACAAGCAAGCCTCCAACTACTACTAAAATAGACAGAACAACAAAAAACCAGGCTAAAGGTTCCATATTATTTTCCCTCCGAACTAATAATATAACTCATGAGATAACAAAGTAACATAAATATTACACCCCAACCGAACACAGCCCAGGAAAATTTTTTATCAGTTACAAATTGTCCTAAAGCTAAAGTTGCTAGCGTTAAATTTCCTAAATCCATTAATTTTTCTGATAACTTATCACGAAATTTAGAGCTAATTTTATTTCTTGCCACAGTTTAATAATATCACATGCGGAATTATTTAACAGGCGTTAGAGTATAGGGAGTATGATGTTTGAAAGAATTTTTCTTGACAAACTCAAGAATTTTTATGGCATTTTTAAACCTTCTTTTTTTAATCTCGTCAAGGGAAAGTTTCTGGTCAAAATAAAGATATAAGACTTGATCAGCTTCTTCGTAGGAAAAGCCGAATTCTGCTTCATCTGTTTGACCAGTCCAAAGACCTGCGGTTGGTTTTGCGTTAATTATTTCTTCTGGAATTTTAAGAGATCTTGCTAGTTGATAGACCTGGGTTTTGTAAAGATGTAGAATAGGTTCGATGTCAGAGGCTTCGTCGCCAAAGCGGGTAAAATAACCCAAAAGATGCTCTGATTTGTTTTCGGTCCCGCAAACCAGGCCGTTATGTTTTTTTGCCAGATCATAGATTATTATCATCCTTACTCTTGCCATGATGTTACCTATTCGAACACGGCCGTGGTCGGATAGGTTACTTATTTTAAACATATGAGTTATTGAGTCAACGGGTTTTTTGATTGATATGATGTACTGATTTTCTTCAGGGATTTGAAGATTGTAGCAGACTTTTTTGATGACGGAAATATTAGGCTTGCCCCGAGTGTAATTGGGGGGTTGGAAGTAAGGAAGATATGTAATAAAGATATTTTGGGGAGGGAGAACTTTCCGAATTAGATAGAGACAGGTTGTGGAGTCGATGCCGCCAGATAGACCGATAACTATTTTTTTAAAACCGGTTTTTTTGAGAGCTGTTTTGATAAAGTGAGAAATTTTTTCTGTTTCTTTTTTAGGATTGATTGATGGAATAGGCGGTTTCATGGATATATATAGATATTATTATAGTATACTTTTAAGCGTATGCAAAAGTACAAAGTCGGGTTTTTGATCGGTAGATTCCAGCCTTTTCATAAAGGACATCTTTACTTAATGAGAAAATCGTTTCAACATGTTAACACGATGGTTATTGGAGTTGGGAGCGTGGGAGTAGTTAACCAGGACAACTTTTTATCCTTTGGACAAAGGAAAAAAATCTTAGAAGAGGTATGCAAAAAAGAGGACTGGAACGATAAAGTTAGCAAGATTGTCCCTTTGAAGGATTATTACAATGATGAGCTTTGGCTTAAACACACCCTTGAGGTTTCCGGAAAGATTGATGTTGTTATAGGTAACAATGAGTGGACAAACGGAATTTTTGAGCGGGCTGGGTATCCGGTTTTGCGCTTGGGGTTTTATAAGAGATATTTATATGAGGGAGTGAAGATTAGGGAATTAATGAGAGAAGGTAAAAAGTGGGAGAGTAGAATACCAAATTATTTAGTTAATTTTGTTAGGAAGTCAAGGTAGATTCTGTCAGATTTTTTAATTAAACGATTGAAAAGCTCGATACCATGTTTCTCACTGATGTAGAGAATTGATTCGGCAACGCAATTTTTTATCACACGAGAGCCTCCCCCCTCGACTTCGCTCGGGGTCCCCTCGAAAGTGAAAAAAATTACTTTTGCCTCATCAAATAAATTTAATAAATGAAAAAATATAAACATCTAGTTTTTGCCGGAACTTTTGACCGGCTGCATATCGGCCACAAAAAAATGCTTGCTAGGGCATTTAGTTTAGCCAATAAAGTTTCACTGGGAATTACCTCGAACAAAATGGTCAAGGACAAGCTTTTGAGTCAACTTATAGAGAAGACGGAAGATAGAAGATGGAATCTAGAAAGATATTTAAAGAAAAAAGGTTGCTTCAAAGAAACAAGATTTTTCAGGATTGATGATATTTATGGTCCTTCGACCTCCCTTCGACAAGCTCAGGGTAAGACGCTCGGGATAAAACCTTCGATAAAAACTCCTCCATTTGATTCGATTTTAGTGACAGAATTTACGCGGACAAATGCGGAAAAAATAAATAAACGAAGAAAGGAGAGAGGACTTCCTGACCTAAAGATTATAGTTGAGCCTTTGGTACGAGGAGATGATGGAGAAGTAGTAACGTCGGAAAGGATAAGGATGGGAGAGATTGATAGAAATGGACACAAATATTCGATATTAGATATTAGATATTCGAAAACAGGAAAGAAAGAATTAACTTTACCAAAATACTTAAGGAAAGAAATGAGAAAACCGTTAGGTGCGGTAGTTAGCGGGTCAGTTAATCGGTTGTCAGAGACTGCAAGAAAAATAGTCCAATCGATTAATCGATTGGACTATAAACCAACTGTGATTATTTCGGTTGGAGATATTGTGACAATGTCACTTTTAAAGGTTGGATTTAATCCGGACGTTAAAATTGTTGATTTAAGATCAAGAAGGAAAGAAATCGTATTTCGCAATCAAAATTTTTTAGCGAGTGAACTCGCATCCCGCCTAAAGACGCGATCAGTTACTCCTCGCTCATCCTCGGAATCCGAGGGTTCGCTTCGTCGCTCCCTTGCTCAAACATCCACTCGCAGCAAAAATTTCGATTGCTTCAATGAAGCCGGAACAATAAACCTGAAAGCTACTGATACTATCGAATATGCAATTAAAAAATATCTTAAAGAAAAAAAGAAGTCGTGGATAATAGTGAATGGCGAAGAAGATCTTCTGGCTCTTCCTGCCATTCTTTTTGCCCCGCTTAACTCATTAGTTTTGTACGGTCAGATGGATTTGGGGGTGGTAATAGTCGAGGTAACGGAGGAGAAGAAGAAGAAAGTCGAGGAAATACTTCTTAAATTCAGTTAGTTTTGCAAGCTATTTATAAATTCATAAGTCGGTCGCACGATTCCTTTAAAGTTTTCTGCTTGGAAAAGTCCTTGAGCAATTTGGGCTCTAATTTGTTCGTCTATCTTACGGAAAGTTGGAGAACAAAATCTAATCCCAGGTACGACATATATAAGTTTCCCTGTGATACCATGTTGTT
>MGAI01000015.1:12485-16594 GCA_001789695.1 Candidatus Roizmanbacteria bacterium RIFCSPLOWO2_01_FULL_37_16
AATACATTATTTTCTGCAAAACCGACTGTGGCAGCTACAAATCTAAAGCTACCTCCATTTGAAGATAATTTTAATCGATAAGGGAACTGAGTATTTAATTCCCATCTTGCATCAGCTTTTGGTTTAGACTGTCCCTGTATTCTTCCATTTATAAAATATTTCTTCCCTATTCCGATAGGAGGTAGGTAAAAAACCCCTAATCCCGCAACTTCGAGAGAAATGCCAGTAGTAGAAGTCACGAAAGTTGAAGGAAAAAGCTCGGATAAATTTCCAAATAATTGGCTAGTTTGATCTGATCCAATATGATCTTCAAACTTTTGTCTGTATGATAAGATTTCTTGCATTAAAGGTGGCCTTTGATAAAGATGATAGTGCTCTAGTCTTTTATCTCCTCCTCTTCTAGAAATCCAGGTTTTAAGACTGAATCCACCCTCTTTTATATCACCTTCAAACAAGCTATTAGGTTGGTTTGTAGGTATAAATTCATTGAAATCTTGCTCTTGAGGTTCACCCGGTTTTATTGAGGCAAAAATAGAATTTTCAACAAGAGAAGATCCAGTTTGACTTAGCGCAGCGTAGGTTTTAAAAAAAGGTAGCAAAAGAATTGTTCGGATATATACAGAAGGATCGAACTCTCCATTTCTTTTCATAGAGGGAGTTACGTAAATTGGATTAGGTCCGTCTAGAGAAAACGGCTCAACATAATCTCTGTGTGGTCGATGAGAATGGCAATCTATGCCCATTCCAAAAAGTCTTTTTAGCAGTTCAGATTCGTAAGACATAGCTTAAATTATATATTCTTATAGGTCAAAAAGCAAAATTTTTATTGCTTAAGTTTTTTAAAAGTTGTAAAATTGAGTCTTATGCCTAAATACCAACCTGAACAGTTTGAGAAAAAGTGGCAGGAGAAGTGGAAGCAAGATCAAATTTTTAGTCCTGATTTGGATAAAGCCAAAAAACCCTACTTCGCTCTGATGATGTTTCCCTATCCTTCTGCCGAAGGGCTACATGTAGGAAATATGTATGCGTTTACCGGCGCAGATATTTTTACTCGTTATATAAGAATGCAAGGATATGATGTCTTCGAGCCGATTGGGCTGGATGGATTCGGGATCCACAGCGAGAACTATGCAATAAAAGTCAACCAACACCCTTCTAAACTTTCCAAAGTTACGGAAGAGCGCTTTTATAAGCAGCTCATGGCGTTAGGCAACGCTTTTGACTGGACCAGAACCGTCGAGACATACAAGCCAGATTACTATAAGTGGACACAGTGGATTTTCCTTAAGATGTATGAGAACGGGTTGGCTTACCGAAAGAAAGCCGAAGTCAACTGGTGTCCATCATGCAAGACCGTTTTGGCCGATGAACAGGTGATCGCAGGCAAGTGCGAGCGGTGTTCTTCAGATGTTGTTGAAAAAATGCTTGAACAGTGGTTTTTTAAAATTACAAACTATGCAGATCGACTACTTAAAAATCTTAACTCATTAGATTGGTCAGAAAAAGTACTCACAGCCCAACGCAATTGGATTGGAAAAAAAGAGGGGATAAATATCACGTATAAAGTAATCCCAAATAATAGAGAGTCTCACCCTTCGCAAGCTCGGGTCCCCTCGAAAGTGAAAAAAATTCCTTATGCCTCGCTAGATTTTGTCGATGAAATTACGGTGTTTACTACGACTCCTGTGAATTTCGGTGCCACTTTTTTAGTCGTGGCTCCGGAACATCCATTTGTGCAGAATATCCTGAATCCAGAATCCGAAATCCGAAACAAAATCGAAATCCAATACGCAAAGATCAATGAAATAAAAAAGTATGTTGAGGAGGCAACGAAGAAGACAGAGGAACAAAGAAAAAATGAAGCACAAAAAAAAACTGGAGTCTTTACAGAACTATATGCGATCAATCATGTATCAGGAAAGCCAATACCTATTTGGATTTCGGATTTTGTTCTCGTTAATGTCGGTACTGGAGCTATACAGGGATGTCCTGGGCACGATTATAGAGATTTCGATTTTGCCAAAAAGTTCGGACTTCCGATTCCAAGAGTAGTTACGGGGGCAAATGGCGAAAAAACCCCAATCGAAAAAAGAGAGGACGTGGTGGAGCATGGAGGAGTCATGGTGAATTCTGATTTTTTAAATGGAATTCCTTTTGAAAAAGCGATGCAGATGACAATGGATTATTTTGAGAAGAATGGTTGGGGTAAAAGAGTGGTGACCTATCATCTTCGTGATTGGCTTATCTCTAGACAACGCTATTGGGGTCCTCCCATTCCTATCATCTATTGTGATACTTGCGGCACGGTGCCGGTTCCTGAGATAGATCTCCCGGTTGTTCTTCCCTATGTTGAAAACTTCAGACCAACAGGTATAGGAGTTTCTCCTCTGGCTAGCTCTGAAAAGTTTTATAAAGTTGACTGTCCAAAGTGTGGTCAGGAGGCAAAAAGGGAAACTGATGTTTCAGATACTTTTTTAGACTCAGCCTGGTATTTTTTCCGTTATACCTCAACCGAAGAAGTCGATAGCCCATGGATGTTAGAAAGAGTGAAGAAGTGGTTACCAGTAAATACCTATATAGGAGGAGCAGAGCATTCTGTCCTACATCTGCTTTACTCTCGCTTTTTAACCATGGTATTTAAAGATCTAGACTTGATTTCGCATTTTGAAGAACCTTTTGCCCGGTTTAGGGCTCATGGACTTATCATCTCAGAGGGAGCCAAGATGAGTAAGTCAAAGGGAAATATTGTTAATCCCGACGCCTATATTAGTGAATACGGGGCAGATTGCTTGAGGTTATATTTAATGTTTCTGGGCCCTTTTGAACAGGGTGGAGACTTTCGTGATGAGGCTATTTCAGGCCCGCAAAATTTTTTAAGGCGCGTTTGGGATTTGAAAGAGAAAATAAAAGATCTAGCTCCAAGCGAAGAGGATAAGAAATGGATGTATAAAGCAGTAGAAAAAGTCGGTAGAGATATCTCTAACCTAAAGTTTAACACTTCTATAGCTAAGCTGATGGAATGGCTGAACTACCTTTCAAGAAAGAAATCGGTCACGAAGGATGAATATAAGACATTGTTATTACTACTTGCTCCACTTGCACCACATGTGACAGAAGAATTGTGGAGTCAGATAGGCGAAGAGTATTCGATTCACCAAAAGCCATGGCCAAGTTTTGCTAAAAAATCATTCGTTGAGGAAATAGTAACGATACCGGTTCAAGTCAACGGAAAAGTCAGAGCGGTTATCAGTTTGTCAGCTGATCAGTTGTCGGAAAAAGAAGTTGTTGGAAAAGCTTTAAAAGAGGAAAAAGTGAAAAAGTATTTAGAAAAGAAAAAATATAAAGTAATTTATGTGAAAAGAAAAATCCTGAACTTAGTGACTAGTTAGGCTGATTTACCAACCAGAAAAATTAACCGTGGTGGTTGGAATTCAGGTTGACCTGAGGTTTTTGTTGAATTATTTACTCTAAGCTACCTGACGTCGACGATAATCATATATATTAACTGGCACAAAAGTAATTGTTTGATTAGATGCTGACCACCTGGCCCAGGGAAAACCTGAATTTTCAATATCTTCCCTTTGTTCAACTAAATATCGTGTTCTAGGTCTAATTTTTTCCCTAGCTTGTAATGCTGTTTCATACACCTGTGGTATTACTTTTCCTCTTTGGGTTGTTAAAACTATAAAGTAAGCCCCCAATATTTTATTAGCTAAAATTTGTTCTTTTATTTCAGAGCCTGGGATTGATTTCTCTCTGGCCAACCTCGAACTGAATTCAGCCGATGTTTCTCCCCACATAAATAAGTCACCTCCGCAATTTAAATCAAGATAACATATATGGCTAGTATTATAACACATGAAAATAGAATAAGGAATTTAGGCGATTACTTGTAGAATTAATAGTGATATTTCTGCACTGCGGAATTATAACGTAAGAACAGTCAGAATTCCACCGAAGCGGAGGAATTTTTAATAATTTCACCTTAAACCTAGTTAATTATTGGAGGTTGGAATTTGGGTTAGTACGAGATTTCCTCTTTATTTGTCTAAACGTAAATTAATATTGACTAAAGAAGATGCGGTCGTCTTATGATTTGGCAACTTCTT
>MGAI01000016.1 GCA_001789695.1 Candidatus Roizmanbacteria bacterium RIFCSPLOWO2_01_FULL_37_16
ATCTTGGGATGATTAGAGTTTTTCCCACTTCTAGATTGTCGGGATCATTGATATTATTGGCAGTGGCAATTTTTTTCCAGGCATAGCTGTCTCCATATGCCTGGAGAGCAATATCGGCCAATGTGTCTCCCACTTTTATAACATACTTGTCTTGCCTAATCGTCACTTTTTTGGTTTTGGCGGCGGTTCCTGACACCTCCCCAGCTGTTGGATATTTGGATTTGACTTTTGGGATGATAAGCTTTTGACCAACTTCTAAAAGGTCAGGATTGCTGATATTATTGGCTTTAACAATATCTTGAAAATTTAAACCAGATCCGTAAAATTTTTCTGCTATAAGATATAACTCGTCTCCTTCTTTGACGATATAAGTTTGGGCTTCTTCATTGAGGCGAGTTGTTTTTGGCTCTAATTTTTCTTTTTTAATTTTTGGTTTAGACGGAATAACTAATTTTAGCTTTGAAGTAAAGAACCAGAGTCCGGAGGCAATTATTATAACCAAGGTAGTAAATCCTATAACTAAGGAAAGATATCGCCGCTTTAGCGTCATCAGTAGAAGTGAAGGATAATCGACAACAATTTCTTTTTTTTTCATAACTTATCTCATCAGTTGATAAGCCAATGCCAACAATACGCTTATAATCTGGCGCTTAATTCAAGATAATCTTAAGAGCTTGTAGCTTGCTTATTTATTTATCTGGGAATGGTTAGTTTTGTATTCGGGAATATAAGATCAGGATTCTTTAGTTTATTGGTTGCGGCTATTTTAGTCCAGGCATAAGCATCACCATAAGCTTCTAATGATATCTTCCAGAGATGATCACCCTGCTTAACGGTATATTTATCTCCCTTAAAGGTTGCTTTGACAGAAGGGGTTTTGGTTGGTTGGATTTTGGTAGAAGCCTTAGCTGCTACTTGGGGAAGAGCAATAACTTGGCCAACTAAGATGATATTCGGATTAGCAATGTTATTGGCTTTAACAATATCGACAAAATTATATCCAGATCCATAAGTGTTTTCAGCAATTTTCCAAAGATTGTCTCCCTGTTTTACTTTATAACTTTTTTTCTCCGAGGATAGTTTTTCAAGTACCGTACTTTCGGCTTTGCTTTTTTGGCTGGATAGTGTTGGGCTAAGTTGTTTTGTCAAGGCACTTAAACCCCAGATAACCAAAGCGGCAATAATCAAACCACCCAAGATAAAATACAGATACTTTTCTTTTAAGACCGAGATAGTAAGATTTTTATATCCAATTGATGTTGTGCGAGATCTCGCTATATGAATCACCTCCCCTCTAGTTATGGGGCAAAACCTAGCGGTTTTTCCCCAACGATTTTCCTTGAGTTGTGTTGCGAGCTTTTTACTTTCAATCGCACGCTCGCAACTAATTATTAACTTTTCTTTAAAGAGAAAAAACTTGACTTTTTTTCCTCAACGGTCTTTCGATGTAGTCCTCCTAAGCTTGCTTCAAGACTAAAATCTTCGCTATTCGCTCGACGTCTTAAAGTGCGCTTTTTGGAGGACATAAGAAATTCTAATGCGGACCCGACCGGATTTGAACCGGCGATCTCCTCCGTGACAGGGAGGTGTGTTTGGCCGCTACACCACGAGTCCTAAACAAAATCCTGACGGATAGCTCTAACTAAGTTGAAGCTTGCCCCCTGTGAAAAATATAAAAAATATTTTTGTATACTTATGGTAACATAAAATTAATTGATTGCAAGACCTAAATTACATGAAAAATGATGAGGTTGAGAAATTTTCTAACAAAGAAATTGCCCATCTTCTCAGGTCCATGGCAGCAGCATATCTTCTCACAGGCGTTAATCGATTTAGAATTATCGCATACGAAAAAGCCGCAGATTCAATCGAGCACTTGACTAGAGAAGTAAAAGATATTTGGCAAGAGGGAAAGTTGTTTGAAATTCCTGGGATTGGTTCAGCTATAGGATCACATTTAGAGGACTACTTTAGATCGCGAAAGTCACGACATTTTGATTCGATTCTTAAAAAAATCCCCGGCAGTGTCTTCGTCTTAATGAAAATTCCAACCATCGGTCCCAAAAAAGCCTATAAGTTAGTGAGAGAATTAAAATTATTAAATTCTGCAACTGTTATCGAAGATTTAAAACAGGCTTGTACTCAGGGAGAAGTTGCCAAGCTGGAGACATTTGGAGAAAAATCAGAGAAAGATATAGTGGAGGCGATAAACCTTTTTGAAAAAAAATCTGCAAAGATAGAGCGGATGCCACTTCCCTATGCTTTTGTGATAGCTAAAGAGATAATAGACTATCTTAAGAAAAATCCCCGGGTCAAAAGAGTAGATGCTTTAGGTTCATTACGTAGAATGGTTGCAACGATCGGTGATATCGATATAGCTGTACAAATAAAGAGTCATAAAGTTCATCAAGTTCAAAAAGTTTATAAAGAAATTATTGATTATTTTATTAAATTTCCTAAAAAAGTTAAGGTTGACAATGCTGGAGAAAAAAAAGCATCGATAATAGTACATCCTAATATCAGAGTGGATTTGCGTGTTCAAGATGAAAAAAGTTATGGATCTATGCTTCAGTATTTTACCGGAAGTAAACCGCATAATATAAATCTACGGGAGTATGCTTTAAAAAACGGATTTTCACTTTCGGAGTATGGAATAAAACCGTTAAAGGAAGTTAGAAGTAAGAAGTTAGAGGTTGGAAGTTATAATAAAAAATCGAATATTTATGAATTCAATAGTGAAGAAAAATTTTATGATTTTCTTGGGTTACAGTACATTCCACCTGAAATAAGAGAGGGAACAAACGAGATCGAAGGCGCTCTTCGACATAGAATCCCGAAGTTAATTCAAAGAGAAGATATTAAAGGAGATCTGCATATACATTCCTCCTACAATCTGAAACCATCGCATGATTTGGGCAATAACACTTATTTGGAGATACTTAAAAAGGCAAGTCAATTAAATTACCAGTACGTTGGTTTTGCCGACCATAATCCTAAACTATCCGGTCTGAGTAGTCATCAGGTAATTGAAATTATGAAATTGAGAAATCAGGAAATTAATAAAATAAGAAAAAAGAGCTATAAGGTAAAGAGTTTTATAGGGCTTGAAGTTGATATTTTACCTGACGGTAGAATTTCCTTGCCAGAGGGGGCAATAGATTATGTGGACTATTTGATTGTTGCTATTCACAGCCTTTTTAATCTGGATCTTGAAACTATGACAAATCGAGTTCTGAGAGCTTTGAGTTATCCTAAAGTAAAAATTTTGGGTCACCCTACTGGCAGGTTACTGGGCAAACGGGAAGGCTACGAGCTAAACTGGACGAAAATTTTTGCAGCCTGCAGGCAAAGCAATATTGCGATCGAAATCAACTCATGGCCTGATAGACTAGATTTACCAGACCTGTTGGTGCGAGAGGGACTCACGCACAAAGCTAAATTTATGCTAAATACCGATGCGCATGCAAATTCCCAGCTGGAAGGAATTTTTTATGGAGTGTCGGTTGCCAAGCGTGGCTGGTGTAAAAAAAATGATATAATAAATACGTTAAGTTACGAAAAATTTAGAAACTGGATATTAGATATTAGATATTAGGAAAAGGGGTGATTTAAAAGTGAATCTTACTTATATTTTAATCGGAACTGGAGTTTTGTTAGCTGTCTATTTAGTTGCTACCTATAACGGCTTTGTCGTATTAAAGGCTCGAATTAAAGAAGCGTTATCAGGCATTGATGTTCAACTTAAAAGACGGGCTGATCTAATCCCTAATTTAGTTGAAACTGTCAAGGGTTATGCCAAACACGAAAAAAGCGTTTTTGAAGAAGTTACCAAAGCACGAAGCGCATTGATGTCAGCTAAAACGCCACTTGAGAAAGCCGAAGCAAACAATATGGTTACAGCCGCTCTGAAGACTCTTTTTGCGGTGGCTGAGGCTTATCCTGATCTTAAAGCCAGCGAAAATTTTAAAGATCTGCAACGGCAATTAGAAGACACAGAAGATAAAATTGCCTATTCAAGACAATTTTACAATAGTAATGTCCTGGAGTATAACACAAGGGTTAAGACCTTTCCCAGCAACTTAATTGCCAATATGTTTACATATAAAGAAGCTGAGTTTTTCGAAGCAGAGGAAGAGGAGAGAAAAAAGGTCGAAGTTAAATTCTAGTTCATCAAGTTAATCAAGTTCATAAAGTTTATAAAGTTGTAATTAGATTGCTTTTAGCTTTATGAACTTTCTAACTTTAAAAACTAATTTTATGATTTTTTATGACTGTCTACGATCAGATTAAAAACAATAAACTAAGAACATACACTATAATATTTACCTTTATCTTACTTGTCAGCGGTTTTTTTTACTTAATAGGTAAATTTGTCCAGTCACCCACAACCTATTTTTTTATCGGATTGACGTTGTCGCTAGCTTCAACAGTTGGGAGCTATCTTTATTCTGACCGTATTGTCTTATTTACAAGTGGGGCAAAGCCTGCTTTGAAAAAAGATTATTTTGATTTCTATACTGTAACCGAGAATCTAGCAGTTGCCGCGGGTCTACCGATGCCAAAATTATATGTTATTAATGACCCAGCTCTCAATGCTTATGCAACGGGTAGAGATCCTAAACATGCGGTTGTCTGTGCAACAACAGGCCTTCTTACGAAACTCGAAAGAACGGAGCTTGAGGGAGTCATCGGCCATGAGCTTTCACATGTAAAAAATTATGATATTTTGGTCTCTTCGCTGGTTGCGGTTTTGGTAGGAACAATTGTGCTTGTTTCTGATTGGATAATGCGAAATTTATGGTGGTCGCGTTCAGCCGGGTGGGCGCGCGATGATGATCGAGGCTCTCGCAATCCCTTTATGGCGGTATTTTTAATTTTTGTCTTGATTATTACTCCCATAGCGGCAACTTTGATTCAGCTTGCCGTTTCAAGAAAAAGAGAGTTCTTAGCCGATGCATCCGGAGCGCTTTTGACTCGCTATCCTGAAGGATTGGCTAGAGCCTTAGAAAAAATCGCCGAGGATAAAACTCTGCTTCAGAGGACAACAGCATCTACAGCTCATCTTTACATTATTAATCCTTTTAAAAAAATGGCACGCACCAATTCCTGGTTTATGAATCTTTTTAGCACACATCCGCCTGTTTCGGAGAGGATAAAGATACTAAGAAGCATATAATCTGATGATTACCGTGGATGGCTAACTAGACCCCGTAGCTATGATATCTGCAAAATCCGTAGCGTCAATATTATCTACATGCTAAAATATAGCTTTAGTAGCATTAACCTGTGAAAATCAGAAGCTTTAAAAGTTGAGGTTTTATTATGTGTGGTATTGCCGGATTTTATGGATTCAGAGATGATAATCTGATCAAAAAATTATCTGAACAATTATACCATCGAGGACCTGACGGAGAAGGAATTTATATAGCAGACAAAGTTTCACTATTGAACCGTCGATTGGCAATAATTGATAGACAAGGCGGAGATCAACCTATCTACAATGAAGATAAAAGCATTGTTGTCAGTTATAATGGCGAAATTTATAATTATCGCGAGCTGCGTAAATCTTTAGAAACAAAAGGACACTTCTTTAAGACTAAGTCCGATACTGAGGTAGTCGTTCATGGCTATGAGCAGTGGGGAGTTAGTTGTTTTGACCAGTTTAATGGAATGTTTGCCGTATCTCTCTATGATATTAAAAAGAAAAAGCTGATTTTGGCCAGAGATCATTTTGGTATAAAACCGCTATATTATAGTTTTTTTGACTCATCACCCCTAAAAATAATTTTTTCTTCCGAAATTAAACCAATTATAAACTCCGGATTGATTAAAAAAAAACCCAATGATCGCATAATTTATCGTTATCTTAAATACAGGATTCACGATGATGGTAGAGAAACCTTCTTTAGCGGAGTCTATAGATTATTGCCAGGCGAGTTAATGGAGGTTAATGATTCGAAGCTAGAAGTTGGAAGTTATACAAATCTTAAAAGCATTTTATTAAATTCAGCTAACTCTGATGAGGTTAGATCTGCGAAATTATCTAAGGAGAATATAAGTGAATTTAGGCAGAAATTAATTGAAGCAATTCGGTTAAGATTAATTTCTGAAGTTCCTGTCGGTACGTGTTTGTCCGGAGGCATTGATTCTTCTGTTGTGGTTTCGGTTGTCAATAAACTTCTAAAAGAGAAAGTGAGTGAAGCCGAATCGGTAGGAAAAATTCAGAATACTTTTTCAGCTGTTTTTCCAGGCAGTGCAAACGATGAGGAAAAATATATAAAAGAAGTTACAGAGTCTATTAAGCTAAAAAGTTATAAAGTTAAACCAAAACCGGAGGAGTTTTTTAAAGAGCTAGAAGAGTTTGTAAAAACTCAAGAAGAACCGATAATTAGTACAGGTCCTTATGCCCAATACAGAGTAATGCGAGAAGCCCGCAAATATGTCACAGTACTCCTGGATGGACAGGGAGCAGATGAGATGATATCAGGATATTTGCCTTACTACTTTGTCTATCTTAAGCAACTTCTGAGGGAAGGAAGAATAGGCGCATTTTTGCAAGAATTTATCGGTTCTTTGGATGTGATTATAGATACAGGGATTAACCAACTCGTCCAAACAATCGGTATTAAAAAAAGCGTCGACGCCGATTCGTTACTGGACAGTAAATTTATAAATAAGTTTAAAGCTGAGAAATTTGTTAGCGAGAATGATAATTTAAAGAAAAGGCTAATAGATGATATATTTTATGATAGCCTGCCAGCACTGCTTCGCTATGAAGATAAAAACGGGATGAGATTCTCGCTTGAAGGAAGAGTCCCATATTTGGACCTGAATTTACTTAAATTTGTATTTTCTTTACCTGATGAAGCCATAATTAAAAATGGTTGGAATAAATATATTTTGAGACGATCGACCAACGATTTGGTTCCAAAATCATGTACAAGAAGAAGAAACAAAATAGGATTTACAACCCCTGAATACGACTGGTTTATGAGAATGAAAAATAAAATATACCTGATTTTTTTAAGCGACGCATTTAGAAAAAGAAAGTACTTCAACCAGTCAGAAGTGCTTAAAGCCTTCCAGAAATTTATTGAGGGAAAAAATGATGAAACAATGCTATTTTGGAGACTATTAAATGTAGAGATTTGGCTGAGGGTGTTTTTTAATAAACCAGTTCATCAAGTTCATAAAGTTATAAAGTTTATAAAGAAAGATTTTGGGCCAAATGAGGGAAAGAAACTGGAGATTAATGTTGAGGGAAAAAAGTATTTAAGATTTCCAATTAGGACAGAGTTGATTGAAAAGGGAGATAATTTAGCCAAAAAAATTAATAAGTCTATTACCTCGCCACAAATTTTATCTCGACTTAACTCGCTGAGCTTTCGGACAAATATTTACTCAAAGCCTTACAAAAAATTAAACAGTGATTTGCTTCCTCAAGATCAGCTCAAACAGAAAGTCTCGAAAAATTTGGACTCTGTAATATTAAATAACAAGGAAAATCCGGGTTGGTTTTTAGTGGTGTCTGAAAAAATTGTGGCAATTGCACAGGGAAGGTCTTTTTTTCTCTGGGAAATTAAGGCTGGTTTTTGGGCAAATTTTTTAGCAAAATTTGTGAAGAGAACTCCATATGGAATTGGACTTGGGAGTCCCTGGACAATGCAGCTTGCCATAAATGAAATAGGATTGTCACGGATACTTTTGGCCTCTTTGATTTCACTGATTACAAAACCTTTGGGTATTAGAGGTATGTTCTACAAAATAGCAGGAAAAGAAGCGGCGGCAATTGACGGTCCGACTGAGTATTCACTATATCCTTCGAACGTGTCGGCGAAACTGGGACCGAAAGAACCAGAAAGTGTTGCAAGAGAGATTCACAAAAATATTATTAACATTCTTAAATCGTCGCCAGAAATTTTATCTCAACTTAACTCGCTGAGTTTTCAGGCGCCTGTTTACTCAAAGTCAGAAAAAAAAAGCAAAGCGGAGGTTCCACCTCCTCAAAATCAGCTCAAACAGCAAGTCTCGAAAAATTTTGGTTCCTCATTTCTGAGTAATTTTCTTGGTGTTGTCGTCATCGACGCTAATGATCTTGGACAAAAAGTTTTAGGAAATTCAACTGGACTTGATAATGAATTAATTGAAGAAATTTTCTCTGATAATCCGATGGGACAGGCAGACGAACAGACTCCTTTGGTTTTAGCTATTACCACTTGAAAAGGTCATATTAATATATATAATGGAATTATATTTATGGAAAGATCTTATTTAGATCAACAAAACCAGCAACAAAATTCTGCTCAAGGCGGAACGTTTTTGGCTGGTAATTAAATAAAAGATAATAAATAAAGAATCCAACCAGCCAAAAAAAGGCTGGTTTTTTTAATAAATAACGAAAATTTAACTTTTGGTTTCGGTATAATTGCATAATTATATTTATTTTATATTTAAAAATTATGGCTAAAAAAACAGAAATAACAGAAGAAGAAGTTAAACATATCGCCTCTTTGGCCAGAATTATTCTTTCGCAAGAAGAAATCAAAAAATATAAAGAGCAGCTGATAAGAATTTTCGATTATATTAATCAAATATCGTTAATGAAAACTAAAAAAGTCATCGAAACGAGCCATCCTACAAATATAACGAATATATTTAGAGAAGATGAAATCGACGATTCAAAGATTTTGAAACAAGAAGAAGCTTTAAGTAATGCGGTCAAGAAAAAAAACGGATATTTTGTGGTAAAGGCAATTTTTTGATTAATCATATGGAGTTAACATCTCTTAGATTAAAAGAAGCACTGGAAGGATTAGAAAACAAAAAGTTTTCTTCAGTCGAGCTGATTAAATCACATATCGGCAGAATAAAAAAATTTAACAAAAAAATAAATGCTTTTATCACAATATGTGAGGAAGAGGCGTTAAGCCAGGCAAGGGAAGCTGATACACTGATTGCCAAAAAAGCCAAAAACGCACTTTTAGGAATACCAGTCGCCTTGAAAGATAATTGGGTGACTAAAGGTATAAGAAGTACAGCAGCTTCTAAAGTTTTGGATAATTATATACCGCAATATGATGCTACAGCCGTAGTTAGATTAAAGGCAGCCGGAGCAATAATAATCGGGAAAACCAATTTGGATGCCTGGGGTCACGGATCATCCGGTGAACATTCAGATTATGGAAATACTTTAAACCCTTGGGATTATTCTCGCGTGACTGGAGGATCTTCGAGCGGTTCAGGAGCTGCAGTTTCCGCTGACATGACCTTGGTCGGCACCGGCACTGACACTGGAGGATCAATTAGGCAGCCGGCAGCTTTCTGCAACGTGGTTGGTCTAAAACCTACATACGGTAGAGTCTCCCGATATGGAATAATTGCCATGGCGTCTTCAACTGACTCGATTGCCCATCTAACAAAAACAGTTTGGGATAATGCGAGAGTACTTTCAGTTACAGCAGGGTTTGATCCAATGGATGGAACCGCGGGAAAAAATGAAGTTCCAAATTATGAAGATTTATTACAAGGAAAAATTTCCGGATTAAAAATAGGAATTCCAAAAGAATACTTCGGAAAAGGAACAGACGAAATTGTAGCGGATACTTGCCACAAGGCACTTAAAGTTTTAGAAGACTTAGGTTGTAAATTAGTTGATATATCCTTACCCCATACAAAATATGCATATCCAGTCTATGCTGTAATTCAGGCGTCGGAAGTTTCATCAAATCTATTAAGATATGATGGTGTCCGATATGGTAATGAAAGAAAAATGTTTGGAGATGAGGCCAAAAGACGTATCATGATGGGCACTCATTCACTATCTTCAGGATATGCAGATAAGTATTATCACCAATCCTTAAAAGGGAGAACCTTAATTATTCGAGATTTTATGGAAGCATATAAAAAGATTGATGTTATAGCCTGTCCTGTATGGCCTTTTCTTCCATTTAAATTTGATGAAAGAGCTATAGATCCTTTGAAAATGTATTTATCTGACGTTTTCACGGCGCCAGCGAATGTATCGGGAAACCCAAGCTTGTCAGTTCCAGCAGGTTTCAGTCCCGACAAACTGCCGATTGGAATTCAGTTTATGGGACCTAATTACAGCGAAGATTTGCTTTATAAAGTTGCCTATAGATATGAGCAAGAAACTAAATGGTATTTAAAAAAACCAAAATTATATGAATAAATATAAACCGGTAATTGGTCTTGAAATTCATGTAGAGTTAGAGACAAAAAGCAAGATGTTCTGCGGTTGTCCGGCAGACCATTTTGGTAAAAAACCCAATACACAGACATGTCCAGTATGCCTTGGCCTACCTGGTGCTTTGCCTGTTCCGAATAAAAAGGCAGTAGAGTGGACAATTTTAATCGGCAGGGCGTTGAGTAGCAAAATAAATTCTGTATCTAAATTTGACCGCAAACATTATTTCTACCCG
>MGAI01000017.1:0-32785 GCA_001789695.1 Candidatus Roizmanbacteria bacterium RIFCSPLOWO2_01_FULL_37_16
CACAACTTCCTTAAAAACTCTTATGCAAGTTTAGTCGGCGCATTCATTTTTACTTTCAATCCCATTACTTTAAATCTCATTAACACTCTTCAATTAACAAACAAGTTCTTTCTTCCTCTTGTTTACCTATATGCTTATAAATTTTTTAGTAAGCCTTCATTTAAAAACGGTATATTATTCTACTTATTCTTTACGTTGAACGCTCTGTCTTCAATTTACTATCAGATCTTCACCGTAGTTACCTTGCCGCTATTTTTTATTCCATTCTTTTCTCAATACTTTCTAAGAAAAGACTTTAATTATTTTTTAAAACTCATAAAATATAGTTTAATTTTTTTTATTTTCCTCCCCTTGCTTCTCTACTTTAATCTTCCCTATTTGGACTTCTCGAAAAAAGAAGCCTACAGGCCTCTTGAAGAAAATCAGTACTACTCTGCTAGAATAAGCGATTTTTTATTTTCAAGTGAAACCAATTTACTATATGGAGGAATCGCTAGGAAATATGCCAATATGCGCAATCCCAAGGAAAAATTGGGAAAGGTTGAATATTTCAACTCATCCGAACACACTTTATTTACAAACATCCTCCCCACGTTGCTCTATCTAATAGGAATTATATTTGTAAGCAAAAAGCTAATTAAAAAAAAGTCTTTGAGACTAATAGCTCTTTCATTTGGTATTTTAGCACTCTCTTCATTAATTCTAATGTTCGGCCCCTTTTTTCTGGGTTGGAACAGCAATGAAGGAACAATTAAACTGCCTTTTTATTATCTTTATAACTACTTTAAACCGTTAGAAGGTATCAGAGTGCCAACAAGATTTCAGTTTATCTTCTATATCCCCTTTTCTTTATTTGCGGCTTATGGATTCTATGCAATAACACATAAACTAAAAAGAATCACAGCTTTTTTCATCTTTGTAGCTTTTCTAATATTGATATCATTAGAAAATTTTACGCCTTCTTTTTTTAATCCGACTCCTTCGATTATTGAAGAACTAAACTGGTTAAAAAATAACCAAAATCTTGCTTTTCTAAAAAATAGAATTATACTTCATCTTCCGACTATCCCGGATCATATAATATTTGACGAAGTAAGATACTTAAACTGGAAAATATTTACAGATGAAGTTGTCATAAACGGGTATTCTGACTATGTACCTCCGGACTGGGAACAATTCATAACTGAGGTTGCAGCTAATTTTGACCAAGAAGAAGTTAAGAAACTTAAAAGCCTTGGATTGGATTATGTAGTTGTCCATAAAGACGCCTTAGATAATTCAAACAAAAAAAAATATGCATTAAATCCAAGGAAATGGCTAAAAGTAGTATACCAGGATAAAAAAATCATTATCTATGACCTTACTCAATTCAATTTTAGCTACAAGATATGCGAAGTTAAAAACTTTATTTCAGATCTATCGTTTCCCTCTAAATTACCATCCTCAGAAAAATTATATATAACCTTAGATATAAAGAATAAATCCAACTGTTATTTACCAAATAAATTCCAAGACAGATATTTGGAAGCGAATATTTTTCTTAATAAGAATAAATACCGTATTTATTTTAAGATGCCTATTTTAATAGAACCGTATACTAGATATACATTAGGATCTTATTTAAAAAAGTACAAAAATTTTCTTGAGTTTCACAAGAAGGGTACTTATAAAATACAGGTCTTTATCAACAAACTGAACCTTTATACATATAATACACTAGAAGTTTATTGAAGGTTAAAATGAATAAAAATCCTAAGCGTATTCTCTGGATTACTAATAACTGGCTTTCAGACTTCGGTGGAAGAAAAATTGTCTCAAAAAAAATATTAAAATTTCTTGCCCATAAAAAATTTTCGGTAACAATTTTGGATTTTGAAGAACACCCACCCTCTAAAAAAGACTTAAAACAATACATTCAACTTCCTAAGACTATTGCCTTTAGATCTTCTGTTATCCAAAACAATAAAGAGGTTATTTTTAAGCTCTTAAGATACCCAAATAAAAATAATTTAGACATCATTATCTGCAGCACCTATGCGCTTATTGACATTTTATCTATATTTACTATTCGTTTGTTTAATCTTTTACCTCATACAAAAATTGTTCTTTTTGAGAATGGAAATCCACTTCAGGATATTAGACTGTCCCGTTTTTGGCACTTATATGCTCTTATGGGTAAATTTTTTTATCCGGCTTTTGATTTTATAATTACCCCAGGCGTTTCCTTAAGGCAAATGTTTATAAATCAATTTGGTGTCACTGCCAATAAAATTTATACTATCCCTCAGCCAATAGTCAGTAAACAAACCTCTCGCCTTACAAGTGAGCCACTAAGTAATAAGCTTTTTCAGCAAAAAAAAAGTAAAATTATCATCACCTCTTCCAGATTAATCTTGCCGAGTAAGGATTTTCCAACACTTTTTAAAGCTATTAAAATCGTACTTAATAAAGTTGATGCAGTCTTGGCAATTCTAGGAACAGGACCCCACCGAAGAAAAATTGAGGCTTTAGCTAAGAGATTAAAACTTGAGAATAGGATATTTTTTTTGGGTTTTCGGAAAAATCCTTTTAAATATCTGGCTAAAAGCGATGTCTTCGTACTCTCGTCTCTTCACGAAGGAGCACCATTAGTGCTTGTCGAGGCAATGGCCTGCAGAATTCCAGTTGTAGCTTCTGATTGTGATTTTGGGCCGAGAGATATATTGGAAAACGGAAAAAACGGTATTTTGGTACCCATTGGAGATCAATACTCCATGGCTGAGGCAATTATTAAACTTTTAAATAATGAAAAATTAAGACAGGAATTTATTGCTAAAGGGAAAGTAAAATCTCAACATTATTTAGAAGAAAAGTCGTTAAAAGCGTGGTATGATTTTCTGCAATCGTTAAATTATGATAAAGCATAGATATCTTAAACATTACTTTCAGCTTCTTGAAGCTTCACGGCCAGAGAAATTAAGTCACGGTATAGAAGATCACTTCTTGGTCCTCTTTGGGTTGAAACAGTTTATAGCAAACGGTTTGTTAAAATTGAACGATTACGAAGACTTAATTCACTCAAGCAATGGTTACGATCTTTAAATAAAATTTAAAAAATGAAAAATAAATTCAATCTTTTTATTTTTATCGGTATTGTTATTTTTTTAACCAGTCTGTCATATTTTTTGAGCAAAAACATCTGGTGGAAATTTGCTACTAAAGGAGAAATTTATTCCAGTCCTCAACTCTATAAGGAAAGCATTTATTTTGGCAATAATGCCGGAAGATTTTATTCTGTCGATGCAAAAACGGGCAAAGAAAAATGGAATTTTAAGACTGGGTACGAAATTTTTATCTCTCCAGTATTTGATCGGGGAAGAGTATTTTTTACTTCATCTAATTATTTATTTGCTCTTGATGCCAAAACCGGCAAAGAGCTCTGGCGAAGCCAAACGGAGAAAAATTATCGATTCATAACCGATATCAAGATCTATAAAGGTTCACTTTTTGTCGGAGATGCAAGCGGAACACTCTACTCTTTTAACACTACGGGTAAACTCCGCTGGAAAGTTCATTCGAAAACCGTGTCTAAACTGAGCTCTATACTAATTGATTACTGGCTTAATTGGTTCGGAAGAAGTTTCGAGATAAAAGACGGATTTATATATTGGGGAAGCATGGACGGAAACCTATACAGTCTCTCGACTAATAACGGCAAACTAAAATGGCGCTTTGATTCTGGAGAAACCATCTCAACCTCTGTGTCACTCACAGTCGATAAGATCTATCTCGGCAACCGAAGCGGCAAAGTTTTTATACTGAGTCGAAAAACTGGACGCCTAATCAGGTCCTGGAGGGAGGAAAAAAACTATGTCCAGTGCCTAACTGTTAGTCCGAAAAAATTTCCTTGGCAACGAGAGGAATTGACCGTATCCTACAATAACGGCAGGATTATTAAAAAAGACAACCAGGGCAAAACTTTGTGGAACATAAAAAGAGAAGACAGTGGTTATCATTGTCCGTTTGAAAGAGACTCTACCATCCTTATCTCTAATAAGAAAGGTTTATTAACCGCTTTAGACTCTCGAACCGGTAAGGAAAAATGGAACTTTACGACAAACGCAGCAATAAAGGTTGACCCTTTAGTGACTAGAGTGAGACTAATACCCAATGTGTATATTTCTGATATAAACGGGGTCATGCACGCGTTAAAATTTAAGACCGGAAAAAAAATCTGGAGTTTCAAGACCGACGGTCCACTCACAACCTATCCCATTATGACTAATAATTATTTATTCTTGACTAGCACCGACGGAGGACTCTATAAGATAAATAAATTTACAGGTAAAGCCAACCTGCCTTTTTTTACAAAACGTAAATTCAGAGTCGCACAGGAAATTGTAAAGATTAGAGAAAATAATATTGTTGAATTTACGATAAAAGTTGACGACTCTCTTTTGACCAATCCCTGGAAGGATGCATCTATAAAAACTGTCTTTTCCCATGAGACCGGTAAGAAAATAGAAACTAGTGGTTTTTACTATGACAAAGACACCTGGAAGATCCGCTTCAACCCTCCTATCAAAGGAAAATGGCGGTGGAATTTGAAATTCGAATTAGCCGGGTATATCCTTGAAAGAAATGGGTTTTTTAACAGCACAACCAATACCAGCCGCACTTATTTGAAAATTAGCGAAAACAATCCTAAGAGATTAACCAGGGACGGAAAAACCATTTTTAATGGACTCGGATTTCAAGATGTTGTCTGGGACTTTAATTATAACGGAACCCCACTTGACGATTGGGCAATCGGAGACAGCAATCCGGTAGTCGCTACTAATTCCGGAGAAAAAATATCTTTCAGAAGTGATAAAATAGTTAATCTTTCACCCTATCTGTCAACCTACGGAAAAGGTGGTGGTTTTAACCTCTATCGCTATATAGCTAATCTCTGGGAACCGTCAGGTATTCACTCCGAGTTCTTGCTTAATGAAGGCAAATCAGTAGACACATTTCTACAGGCTCTGAAAAATCATGATTACCAGATTTGGGTGACAATTTTTGGTTTTGACATACCATACGGCTCAACTCTCTATAGTATTGAAAAGAAGGAACTGGCCGATTATATAGAGTATATGATCGCTAGATATGGTGCTTACGTGTCTATCTGGGAAATCGCCAATGAAGCCGGACTACCGGATAATCTTGTTAAATTTGTAGCAGACAACATAAAACTAAACGACTTTGAAAAAAAGCCGATAAGTGTAAGCTGGGAACAGCCCTACCACGATAGTATCGATGTAATCTCGCCGCACTGGTATGAGACCGAACCCGTATCTGAATCCGACCTACGAACCGTTCAACTAATAGATAAATTTTCCGACACAAAAAAACCTGTCGTCTTCGGCGAACAGGGAAACCATATCTTAAACTGGGACAAAGACTCGGCAATCAGGATGCGCATCCGTGCCTGGAGCGCTTTTTTTAATGAGGGTATCCTTATCTTTTGGAATAGTTCGGAAAAAAAAGAAATCGTTCCAAGAAGAGCAGATATTGATTTTACTTACGGTAATCAGTATATCGGTGAGGAGGAAAGGGGATATATGAAGATCCTACAGAAGTTTACCAACGGAATAGATATATCTGCAAAAAAAGAAGCTTTAAGCTCCAGAAATCCAGAGGTAAGAGGTTACATTCTCGTGTCTAATAAAGAACAATTGGGTTATCTGTACCATTACACCAATCAAGAAGTCACTACCACAACCCAGTTTGAATTGAATATCCCGAAAACTGGTACTCTAATTTGGATAGATCCAGCAAGTGGTAAGGTTAATCTGAAACAATACCTGGAAAAAGGCCAAAACGCTCTCAATTCGCCACCTTTTAATATAGATTTAGCTTTCAAAATTAAGTTTGAATAAATCTTTTAAATAATCTAATGAGTCTAATGAACATTAATTACCTAAGACATTATTTTCAGCTTTTAGAAGTTTTTACATTACGTGAAATCAAATCCCGTTATAAAGCCTCGCTACTTGGTCCTTTATGGATTGTTCTTTATCCATTATTTACTGCAGTTATCTTGAATTTTATTTTCGGCAAATTTATCAGGATAAAGACAGAAGGTATTCCATACTTTGTTTTTGTTTTATCCGGTCTTATTATCTGGAATTTTTTCCAGCAAGGAGTAGACTTGGCAAAAAACTCACTCGTCTGGAACCGTGAACTCATAACAAAGACGGCCTTCTCAACGAGCGTATTACCCTTTTCTTATGTACTCTCAAAAATTCCGGATTTTCTTGTTTATCTTATATTATTATTGGTTTCCTACAACTTTAATAACTATAGGGCTAATTTTTCTTATTTTTCTATTGTCATCATTATTCTTCCCCTTATTTTATTAACTTCTGGTGTGGCTTTGATTAGTTCCTTGACTAATGCGGTTTTCAGGGATTTTGGCAAAATTGTCGATTTTGCATTTATGATTATTTTTTATGCTACTCCAATCATCTATCCTGAATCTCTCATACCTGCCAAATTCAAGTTTATGCTATATCTCAACCCTCTTGCCCTACTGATAGCCTTTATTCGCAATTTACTTTTCAGAAGCGACTTCCGTCTCCATCTTTACCTACTTTCCTTTCCTATGAGTTTATTCATTTTTCTATTGGGAATTATTTTATTTAAGAATTTTAATAAAAAAGTCGCTGATCTGATATGAGCCAACCAGCTATTGTTATTAACAATATAACTAAAAAGTATTATTTAGAAAAACCAAGAACTTTGAAGAAGTGGTTTCACACTATTATTTCTCCTTTTGAAAAATTCACAGTGTTCAAAAATTTTTCTTTATCTGTAAACAAAGGAGAATTTATCCTAATAACCGGCTCAAATGGGAGTGGAAAAACAACACTTTTAAAGTTAATTGCGGGAATAACATTTCCTGACGAAGGAAGTATTAAAACTTATGGTAGAATTGTGCCTTTGATTGAGCTTGGCGCAGGATTTAACTACGAATTAACCGGAGAAGAAAATATAGTTACAAATGCAACTATTTTAGGGATTCAAAAATCAAAAATAAAAGAAATTATCCCAAAAATTGTTAGTTTTTCTGGTTTAAAAGATTTTATTGATGTACCGCTTAAGAGATACTCAACTGGAATGGTTACTCGATTAGCTTTTTCAATTGCAGTTTATTCTAACCCTAACATTCTTCTGATTGACGAGATTTTTGCAGTCGGAGATCATGAATTTAGAAAAAAGTCTATAAAAAGAATTTTAGATTTTAAAAAAAAATCTATAACAATCGTCCTCACATCTAATTTTAGAATCGCAAAATATATTTTTGATAGAGAAATTAAACTAATAAACTCATTTCAAACATCCTAACCTTTCAGTTGGCAATAAATAACTAACAAACCCACAAGTATTGATAAAATATAGATTGAAATATTTTTCTATGATAATCCTTAATAAAAATCTTGAATAATTAAAGTTAATGGGTAATAATAGATGTGTGATATCTATTTATTTAATAAAGCCGATAAATAACATCATTTATGGACTTTTGGAAAAATAAACGCGTTTTGGTAACAGGAGGGGGGGGATTTTTGGGTTCTTGCGTTGTTGCATTATTACGACAAAAAAACCTTAGAGAAATTCGTATCCCACGTTCTCAAGAGTTTGATCTACGTAAAAAAGAAAATTGCGCGAAGGTAGTAAAAAATATAGATATAGTAATCCATTTAGCTGCGGTCGTTGGAGGTATAGGATTTAATAATGAATTCCCTGGCAGAATGTTTTATGACAATATTTTAATGGGAGTATATATGCTTGATGAAGCGAAAAAAGTAGGTGTATCAAAATTTGTAGCATTAGGGACAGTTTGCTCATATCCAAAAAATACTACTATACCATTTAAAGAAGAAGATCTTTGGAAAGGATATCCCGAAGAAACAAATGCTCCTTACGGAATAGCAAAAAAAGCACTATTGGTTCAGGCTTACGCTTATAGAAAACAATACGGTTTTAATTCAATTTACCTTATACCAATAAACCTTTATGGACCACGAGACAAAGCTGATATTAACAACTCACATGTCGTCCCGACCCTTATTAGAAAGTTTATTGAGGCAAAAGAACTAGGAAAAGACTGTGTAACTCTCTGGGGAACTGGTAAACCCTCGAGAGGATTTCTCTATGTGGAGGATGCAGCTAAGGGAATTCTTTTAGCCACAGAAAGATATAATAAGCCTGATCCAATTAATTTAGGATCAGATCTTGAAATTACAATATCCGATTTAGCCCAAAAAATAAAAGAAATTGTTGGATTTAAGGGTAAAATAATTTGGGATAAAACTAAACCAGACGGGCAACCAAGAAGAAAATTAAATACATATAAAGCCTTGACTGAATTTGGATTTAAAGCAAAAATGGCTTTTGACGAAGGATTGAGGAAAACGGTAAGGTGGTATAAGAATTACCTCTTCAACTAGAAAATATTCTTCTGGTTGGTGAAAAAGTAGAAGGCTTTCTTTATAATTATAAACTTATGATTAACTGGTTCAAATCACTTATTAAAGATATTTTATTCAGATGCTTAATTTTCTTATTTGAGACAAAAAAGACTCCAGATGTTTCTCATCAGATAGGAATCTGTAGTCTTGTCTGTCATAAACATGTAGATATGTTTATCTACAACTTGATGTCGATTTTTTACTATTTGGGAAAAAGTTTACCCGTCTATGTAGTAGACGACGGCTCACTGACCTTAGAAGATAGTAAAAAGCTAAAAAAATATTTTACCGTTATAGTTGAATCTCATAGATCAAGTCAGGATAAAATGTCTAGGGTTTTAAGAGGATATAAAAACATCCTTAAATTTAGATTTGATGAAGAGGTATGCGCCTTAAGAAAAAAATTGGACGCTTTTTTTCTTAATCCTTTCGCGCGCTTTATATATCTTGATGCCGATCTTCTTTTCCATAAATATCCAAAGGAAATTGTAAATTGGCTAGAATCTAAAGACGAAGAAACTCTCTATACTGCCCATCTACCTTATCCAAAAGACTTTTTTAACTATGAAGCGGCAAGACTGCAGCACGCCTACCGGTTTTTATTAAGTAAGTATTTTTCCATACCCGTTGATCCTAGTTTTAATACAGGCCTTCTCTGTATTCCGAATAAAAAATGCTTAAATCTTAGATTTCTAGATAGACTGTTGGATTTTTTCTATAATAGCTACTATATTTACTCATGGGTCTCCGAGGAAACTGCCTTATCGTTTTCTTTTAATCATAACAATCTCAGACAATTATCTACCGCAAAATATGTCAATGTTTGGGCTGATGAAGAATATCTAAAAGCTTTTACAAATAAGACTATTACTCTCCATTATAGTGGTAATGCTAAATATGTAAAATTCAAAGGTGACGCTATCAAATTAGCAATAAAGAACAATCTATTCCGAGTGAATCCAAGCGAGGGTTATCATACGATAATCTTACATATCCTAAAAATGCTTTTAAAAACAAGATAAACTAGTTCTTCGATACTTTATTGTAAAACGAAGCAGTCTGAAGAGCTATTTTTCTAATATCGAACCTTTTTTTATATCTGGCATTATATTGTTCAAACTCTAGCCTCAATTTATCATTGCCCAATAGCAATTCTATTATTCTTACCAGGTCTCTTGTATTATTAGGAGAGAAAAGGAGACCATTCGCCTTATGTCTGATTATTTCTGGAATTCCTCCGGTATTACTTCCAATAACCGCCTTGTTATAAGAGACTGCTTCTAATAGTACCATTGGAAAATTTTCTGTGCCAACAGAAGGCGCAATAAAAAAAAGACAGTTTTTATAATATTCTCTCAGCTGAGTACTTGTTTTTTTAGGTAACAATAGAATACCTTCCTCTAGATGATTTTTATAAATATATGATTTCAAATACTCTTTATAATTTACTAGCTTCTTTTTAACGAACATTTGTGTATCTTCTCCTATTAATATGAGTTTTATATTTTTATACCTCTTTATTACCTGTTCGAAAGATTTAATTAGAGTAAAACTGCCTTTTGCTTTTTCTATTCTTCCCACTGACAGAAGATATCTATTTTTACTTGTGTACTTAAGTTTGAATTTTCTTGTTGTTTCGATCTCAACACCATATGGAATAACTTTAATGTTTTCATTCTTTCTTATTTTTTTGAAGATTGTTATCAATGGCTTATAGTAGTTAAACATGAACTCTGATGGCGAAGTTAAGGCTGTAGCAAAAATAATAGACAAAAATTCGAGCAAACAAATCAACCACTCATCAATGCTTATTGGCAGATCATTATCTTTTAGATAACAATACCAACCTCTATGAAGTTTAACTACCACTTTGGATTTAGTGAACAGGGAGATGAATAAGGCGTTATTGCACCATTCCGGTGATTCTATGATATCAAAAGGCCCTTTTTCCTTAACAAAGAAAAAAACATATAGAGCCCAATATATCCTCCCGACAAACTCTGGAAAAAATTTTTTAAGTCCCCTATCTAATACTTTACAGAGAATTTTGAGAAAAATATTTTTTTTAAACTCAAAATCTGATATTATATAAACTTGATAATTACTTTGGCGAAAAAAACTATTTTCATCCCCGCGTGATAGTACATAAACTTCGTTACCCAGCTTTGCTAAATGTTTTGCCAAGATAAGTGTTGAAGTAGAAACGCCTCCGCGCCTTTCTCCTTTCAAATCTTCAGGACAAATGAATAGAATTTTCATATCCTTGGAGTTAACTCTTTCAACTCCTTGAGCCATAAAGTGAGGATGTTTAATTCCTCTGGTTTAACGAAGTTCTTCGCAACTAGATGCTCATAAATAAAAACTAACATTTCATCAATTTCGCCTTTAAGTTTAAGCAATTTTAAATAATTAATGAGGTTTTCTGATTTTAAATAACAATCGGCCTCTTCATGCAGATCATTTAGCAGGTTATGTTTATTTCTTATCTGATAACAGCAGGGCGAAAGAAATATCAACTGCCCGTCCAACTCCCATAAAACTCGTTGAGCAATATAACCTCGCCAGATGTCAGTAACCCTACTGGAAACAGAAGAAGGGAGATAAAGTAAGGGAAAAGCCTTTTTATGCCAGTAGGTGTTTTGCGAGTTAAATGGGCAAAAGGTGTTTTTAGCCAAAGTAAAAGATTTGTTTTTTTCGAATCGTATTTTTTTTCCAATAGTTAATCGGTAAATAGCATCAACATCTGGATCAAGATCAGCTAGCGACTGTTGAATATAAGGGAAAATTTTTCTTTTAGTAGCTTGATAGGTTATTTTTTTATTGATAAAATTCAAGGGAAAACCCCTTGGCCACACTTTCTTTTTTGTAAACAAAGCATAAATATTTAAAACTTGGGGAGAGCTCACTTCATCTAGTGTAGTGACCTTTGTATAAAAATTAGGAAAGAACTTATTTGGAAATCCATCATCATCTGTTTCATAGATAAATTTGCTGGCTTTTTTAATTGACTCGAGATAACCCAGATTCTTCCTGGCGTAATGGTTCGCTGGAATTGCTCTTGCCAATTTTGGATACTTTGTATACTGATCTTCTATTGAAAGAAATTCTGTATTTATTACACGCCAATCTTTAGGAGTTTTTTTATCTCCCACAATAATCGTAATAAAATTTTTTAGTTTCCCGATTTTTTTTATCGCTTTAGTTGGCTTGTTTATTGAAGTGATTACAATCGGTGTTTTATAATCCATACTGGTATGAATCCTGTTTATAAGCAAACATATTCTCATCCGTCTTTATTAATTGAAAACCGTGCTTCTCAAGCAACTTTTCACATTGTTTATTATCAGAAAGACTCAAATGTTTATGTTCATATAGGATCATTTTCGGCTCTAGGGTATCAAATGGAATAAGCTTTATAAGTTCGTAATCGTACCCCTCGGTATCTATGCACAAAAAATCAATTTTGTAAACACTATGCTTATTCAGTAATTTGCTAAAAGACAAACATTTCACCCTCTCTTTGATTAAATACTTGTCGAAATTCGGTATTTCATTTCTGTGTTTTTGGATGACTTCCTTTTTAAACGTCCCAAGTTGATCATACCAAAAGGGGTTGCCGGGTTCGGAATTTTTTTCAATCCAGTAGAATGTCCTATAGCCATCTTTATTATCGATAGCGACATTTTCGAAAGCCAAGCCGCTGAAACTTTTGTATGTTTTTTTCAATCTTTTAAAAATGTATCGAACAGGTTCTATTAGAATTCCATTCCAATGGTATTTGTACTGTTTTACATATCTGTAGATTATATCTCCTCGGCCATCATTCGAGCCGATCTGAATAAAGAAAAAACTATTTGTACCTGAATTATACTGTTTTATGATATTATCTATTTTTTCTATCGGCGTCTCTTCTTTCATCTTATTTTTTAGTCCCAACCAGTGACGCAGAGAACTGGTTTTTTTTTGAAAAACACCAATAATGTTATAGATATTCCGCTTAAGGACTCCAAAGAGCAGTAGATATCTTTTTTTTAACTCATAGAAAATTAATAAAGGATTAAGCATAAACGTAGCGATTTCTATGCCCATTTTTTTGCAGACGAATTCTCCCAAGTAGGGCAATTTCGAACGTCCACAGACTGCGTAGGGTTCTTTATCCTTAATATTCTTTTGAATAAACAACCTGCGTTTGAAAATCTGATTATCAAAATCAAAGAAATTAGACAGCTTCTCCTTAGGATATGCATATCGTATATTTTTCTTTTTTACCCTACCGTTCGACGATTGTCTGAAAGGATAATGGGATTGAAAATTGCTTGCTAATCTTTCGCTCAGAATTGAGGCTTTAAATTTGTTATCAACCTTTTTCCAATCATAGTGTCTAGGATAGGGGCGATGAGTTTTATTGACTGCTTCAACTGCGTCAAACTGAAAAACATGATGGCGATAGAGTAGGGAGGCAAGGTGGAGAAAATATATTCCTGAATTCCACCAAGACTCCATGTCATCACCATCATAAAAAGGTAGTAAAACGTTTAAAGCTTCTTTATGAATTGCATTAATAGGTGCGTCAAAGTAGTATACCGCCTTTACTTCTTTGTAGGGTGTCTTATCCCAGGAAAATCTGGGAACTCCTACGGCTGGAAGAAATTTTAACAAATAGCTTTCAAGCACTCGCCAAGGGTTTTTATTAGTTTTTTTATGTGGGTGAGCTACTCTCAAATCAACATCTCCATCAAGAAAGATGTAATATAAATAGTTTGTCAGAAAAACTTCTTGATACAGTCTGTTTCTTCCTTCAGTCCAGGTACTCAAAGGAAAAAACATTGCTTCCTTAGTCGGTTTTTTCCATGTCAAAAGAATAATATCGCTATTTAAACCGTATATAACTTCTAGACGGCTATTTAATTTTCCCTCGCTTTGAACTAGATAAACAAACTTCTTCATGGTCACATTTAAGAGATAATACTAGAACATGTAAATTAATAAAATATTTTGCTTCAGGAAATCTTGTTTTTCTACGGTTTTTGTACAGTAGTAATTTTGGGATTTTCTTTTAGTTTTTTTGTAATTATAGCAGTATGATCTTTATGAAGCGGTGACCAGCGCCCAATGAAAATCACACGAGGAAGATGAAGTTTTGAGTTTGTGTAATAAATCATGTCTGAAGAGATATCGAATTATCTCAAAATAATCGATACCAAGTATTCATAGCGTCTATTAATTTGTTGAAATAAGTTTCGTTGGGAAAATTAACTTTCTCAGCTAGTTCATGATAGCAATCTAAAACAGTTTTTGATTTCAATTCTAATTTTTGTACCTCTTTATAGAGAATTTCGTTAGTCTTTATTCCGCTGGCTTCTTTCTGTAAATTTTTAAAAACGTCTGAAGCCTTTCTATGCTCTACAAAAGGCGCACCATTCACCACAGCATAGCCAAGGTGATCAAGAATTTTTTTACTAAAAATTCCTGCCCAAATGTCATCAAAACGATCATAGCCCCAATTATTTCCTTTATTGTCATAACCCATGGGTGGAAAATACATAATTGGTGTTATTTTGCTTTTAAAAGCCAAGTTCATCGAACACATTGGATAAAAATAATTTTCTGGTATAAATTCAACAAACGGAAAGCTCGTTGGGATATTTAGATCCATATTCAAAAGCTGAGTAGGGGCATCAAAATCAACAACTCCTTTCCATAAACCGTGGCTTATGACTACTTCCTTTTTATTTCGTATTCCGTAAGGAACTCCTCTGGTATAAAAATAGCTCCTGTGTGGATAAGTTGGAAACCAATCAACAGGAGCCCAGTAAGAAAGATTTTCTAAATGTTGATTTACAAAGTCTTGATTTTTGACTGGATAACAATCGTCATCAAGTGTGATTATAATATCTACTCCTTTTTGAAAGGCTTTTAAAAATCCATATGATCTTATCCCTGCATTTTTTCTTGGGATTATCCAGCTATTTTTTCCTAATTCTTTATCTATATCCTGCCAAGAATAATGATATACCTGCTTAAAAAATTTATTAGGAGTTTTTACTTCCTTTTTCTGATGGTCTTCGACTATAACCCCGAGACAATCTCTGAATTCATCTTGCCAAGATTCTAAAAAATCCAAATTTCTGATTGTAGGAATAACAACTGCAACTGTTTGCTTTTTCATAATCGTAACATTGTAATTGACGAGGTTATTAAAAACAATCTATAATCTAGCCCTTTGAGCGACCTCTGCCTCCACCAGTTCTTTAGGGCGACCATATTTTAAGCGTGAAAGCTGGATGACTGCCTGAGAGATTTTCTCATTTGCTAAGGTCCGAAGTTTTTTCATATCCTTGGTCATGTCGACTGAAAAAGGCGGAACTGGCTCGTTGTCAACGATCGTCTTCATATAGGCATGAAATCTCTCTACATTAATTAGGTCTGATTCTGAAAAAATTGGCTGATACTCCCTCTGAAGATAAGATGCGTCAGTAACTCCTACCCTAAAACTAATGAGCGTACCTACATTGCCAAATACGGCATTTTTGACTTCCTCGTCCATCTGGCCTATAAATTGATTTGCCACAGTCAAATTCAGGTGATATTTTCTAGCCTCTGACAGAATCGTCGCAAAATCTGGGGTGGCAAAATTTTGAAACTCGTCCACATATAAAAAGAAATCCCGCCTCTGTGGCTCTGGAGTCTCTTGTCGACTCATTGCAGCAACTAATATTTTTGGAATTAAAACCAACCCCAAAAAACTGGAGTTTTCCTCCCCAAGCTTTCCTTTTGACAAATTGATTAGAAGAATTTTCCCCTCATCCATACACTTTCGAAAATCAAAAGCACTCTTTGACTGTCCGATGATATTTCGCATGGTTTTATTTGTGACGAAGCGGCCAAATTTGGAGACGATGTAATCGAGAACTTCTGATTTGTGAAAATCTGACGTTTGAGCTATCTGGTCAGTCCAGTAGCGACGTACAATAGGATCTTGCACTTTGGGAAGTAACTCTTGGACATATTTTGGATCCGTCAAAACCCGCACCACCTCAACAAACGTCGATCCCGGCTCAGACATCACAGTAAGCATGGCGTTTCGCACTGCGTGTTCAAATCTGGGACCTATGATTCCAGTTCTTTGGGGGTCGTATAGTTTATACATAAGATTGATAATTGCCGTGGTCATAAAGTGTTTTTGTTCCTCGCTATAAGCTTCAAGAAGATTTAAGCCCATCGGCCGCTCAGTATCTGAGGGATCAAAATAAATAACATCCTCTGCCCGCTCTGGAGGAGTATATTTGATGATGTCGTCTATCAAATCACCGTGAGGATCGATGACGCAAACTCCATGTCCGGCTCTCACATCTTGAATAGCCATATCTTGAAGAAGAACCGACTTGCCAACGCCGGTCTTGCCTATGATATAGACATGGCGGCGCCGATCTTCAAAACCGATATTCACCGATCTTTTTGTACCTCGATAATATCCGTAACCTACGAAAGTTCCACCCGTCTGAAGCACATCTGCTGGAACAGGTCCTGTCTTTGCTTTAAGCCAGTTGATGTGTGGAGTCTCAACAGTTTTATTGGGGAAGTGAAACACCGTAGCCAGCTCGTCAGAGGATAAAATCGAGATTGATCTAAATAATGGCAATTCAAATACTGGAAAAAATTTGTAAATAAAGTTGATCATATATCCGCCTTTAAAAAGAACGCGCGTTCCTTTGAGACTATTTAAGTCCGAGTTAAATTGGGAAAATGCCGTCTTGATATTGCGAATGTGTATATCTGCGGCTTCTTTTGTTTTTGCTGATACGACAAAACGGATGGCTGTCTGAAAACCTTGTTTTGAACTTTTCTCGTCGATCTTATCTAAAACCTTAGGATCAGTCTTAAAAGTTGCTTTCTCAGGATTAGCCTCAGTCTTTTTTGTCGAAGCAACATATGATTTACCCAACTTTTTCCATTTCGAGTCGGCTGGCCGGATCAATATCTGCACCATCGCTCCCTCATCGTCTCCCATTTTTGAAAGAGCAGAGGTTATTGTCGCCAGCGAGTCGGATGGTAAATCTTTAAATAGTTTTAAAGGCATATAGGAGTAATCCTTTGTAACCAGGGCGCCGAAAGACACTTTCCCCTCCTCGGAGAATATATTTGGCTCGTCAACTTTTCTGATGTCTGCTGAAGGATAATAACTATAGATGGTCTTTTCTACCAAATCGACGATGCGTGCAGGAGCTGAAACATAAAACCGGATGTCAGCCTTTTTACCTACAATCTCAAAGGCCAAAACATCGTCAAGATCAAAAGCAGAAAGCCAACCGGACTTTTTTAGAGAAGCAAAAGAGGTAAACATCTGTTCAGCTACGTCGATTTTTATTTCATTATCCTTAGGCGTCTTAACTTCCAACGTCACCATCTCCAATGAAATTTGTTCTCTTTTTTTTAGACGAAGAAAAATAATAACCAGGTAAAGAACAAGAAAGGTCAAGCCGGCTGCGCTAAGGGCTGCTATAAGAGCTAAAATAAAAGCAATTGCTCTTTCAATTATGGTTTGTGGTTCAAATAGGTCCATAGAAAAATTATATAATAATAACCACACAACATAAAACATGAAACATTTGACCTATTCTCTTTTAAAAATCTTGGCAATAATTTTCTTTTTTTCTTTTCTGGTTCTTAATTTAACTTTAAGCCAGTATATCTCACCGCTTTACTTTCAATTAATGAAAGAAGATAAAAACGCAGCTATTAGATTTTTAAGCAAAATAAAAAATTTACCCTACTTTCTCCCTCTGCTTGAGGTGAATAAAAATATCTATGACAATTCGTTAGAACAAGAGGTTTTTGCTGAAGATATAAAAAGAAAAAAAATAATCAGCCAATTTGAATCATTACTGCAAAAAAACCCGAAATCAAGAGATATATTATACAATCTTTACTTACTTCATAATGAAGATGGAAATAAAATTATGGCGCAAGAATATCTAAGAAGAGCAAAAGAGATTGATCCTTCTATTGATAAATAAATTTTCAATTTGAAATTTAAAATTTGAAATATTTAAAAATTAATAGAATAAAAATTCAATGAAAATTAAAAATTAAAAATTTCAAATTTCTTAAATGTGTTAAAGCAGGTTCGTCTTTATATCAAAGGTGACGTCATCGCTGTTGGTTTTCGGGCTTGGACAAAAATCCAGGCAAAGATCGTAGGCGTTTCCGGTTGGGTAAGAAATGTCTACGACAAATCAGAAGTCTATGGGATTAGCGGAGGAGTAGAAGCCATTATTCAAGCAGAAGAAGAAAAAATAAACAAAATACTTGAACTTATTAAAAAAGGTCCGCCAATTTCGCGCGTCGAAGAGGTTGAAGTGATGTGGGAAGAACCAAAGGAGATGTTTGAGGGATTTGAGATTAGAAAATAAGCTTGAAATGGCGTTTTTGGCAAAAATTTGTTAAACTCTGCATATTATGAAAAAAGTGAATGTTTCTGTCAAATATATGGCTAGGTTTGCCGGAAAGTGGATTGCGATCGACACCATTAAACATCGTATTATTGCAGTTGGCAATACACTCAAAGAAATTGGGCCCTTAGTTACACGAACCATGAAAGATAAAACGCCTGATGAAAAAATTCCTGCCGCTTTTAAAGTCCCTCGTAAAGATGAGGGTCCATACGTTTTAATTTTATGAAGTCTGCGTCTTTAACGATATTCCCCTATTACTTTAACGGTTCTGATTATTATCCTGTTATACCATTGGTGTTTTTAACTGGAGGCAAAAGGATTCGCTCTCAAGCTTTAGTTGACTCGGGGGCCACTATTTCTATCTTTAATAAGGAAGTCGCTGATTCTTTAGGAGTTAAGATTGAGAAAGGAGATAAAACTATTCTTGGTGGCGTGGGAGGAAGAATTATTGGTTATGTACATAAATTACACATCAGGGTTGCCGGTAAAGAATTTATTTGTCCAATTGTATTCTCTAGCGAATATCTTGTTTCTTTCAATCTTCTGGGCAGAATGGAATTTTTCAAAAGATTTAGGATAATTTTTGAAGAGAAGAAAAATTTTTTAAAACTAGAGTAGTGGACCTGACCGGGATCGAACCGGTGGTCTGCTGACTGCCAGCCAGCTGTTTTAACCAACTAAACTACAGGCCCTTCCGCGTAAATCCGTGTTGATATCTGCGTTTATCCGCTTCTATATTCTATAATATGATCAATGATATTTAAAGATCGGCAAGAAGCGGGAAGAAAGCTTTTGGTAAAACTATTTGAAGATCGAGATATTAAAAAAAACCTGCGAAAGGTTGTGGTTGTGTCTCTTCTTCGGGGAGGAGCAGCGGTTGGCAATGTGATAGCAAGCGGTCTTCAGGTCAAACATCTTCCTTTGATTGTAGCCAAAATTCCCGCTCCCCATAATCCAGAACTGGCAATTGGAGCGTTGTGTTTTGACATAACCTATCTTGAAAAAAGCGTTGTTGGCTCGCTTGGTTTAACTAAGGGAGAAATTGTAGATCAAGTTGAAATCGCCAAAGAAAAATTTAACTCCTACCTTAAAAGGTTCGGAATCAAAAAAACCTTTTATTCGAGAAGCTTGAAAAATAAAATTATTATCTTGACTGATGACGGTATTGCAACCGGATCAACTGTCAAGGTTGCAATTTTATATCTAAGGTCCAAAAAGTCGAAGTTAGTCATACTTGCTATTCCTGTTGCTCCGGCTGATTTCTCAGCAGTAGGGGTAGATAAAGAATTTATTCTCCATAAAAATTTCGCCTTTGGCGCAGTCTCGCAATTCTACGAACATTTTCCTCAGATTGATGATAAAGAGGTAAAAAAGATATTAGCAAGTTAAAATAGATCGTTACTGTTTATTATTTTATTATTTTTCTACTCTATTAGGGCTCTCTCTTCTTCCGAGGCTATCACCCGAAAACCAACATGCGAATGACCGGCGAAAAAAAGTCCTTCGCCAACACCCGCTGATAAAAGGAAGTGTTTTTCTCCACCTGTTAAATAAAAAGTCTGGGAAATCTTATCGACTGCAGCGGTTGACTGTTTTAAGATAATCTGAAGGCTTGAGTTTGTGATAATCGCCTTTCCCTCGTCGGTTGATAAGAAATCTTCAACGTCTTGGGTAATTGTGGTTAAACCAAGTTGGTATTTTCTGGCGCGCTTAGCAAAACTGTGTAAATAAGCTCCCGAATCTTTTTGTTTTATGAGATACCATGCCTCATCGACAATTAGTGCCCTTTTTCTTCTATCTTTTCTCACCCGATTCCAGATATAATCTAAAACAATATACATAGCAACAGGTCTTAGGTTTTCTTCAAGGTCTCTAATGCCAAAAACCGTGAATGGGTTTTTAATGTCAAAGTTGGACTGCTGGTTAAAAATACCAGCCGCCGATCCTTTGACAAATTTCTCCAACCTATCAGCCATCTCTTTTGCCTCTGGCGTCTCCATGCCGATAAAAATTTTGTATAGATCTTCCAAAAGCGGCGGTTCGTTTTTAAATGTCTCAATGTCTTGAGTGATTCCTTTCTCTCTATAAGTAAGAACCAGTGCCCTATCCAAGAGTGCGTCTTGCGAAGGGGTCAAATCTCCCATGATCACTTTCATCAGCGAATGGAGATCAAGAATCTTATTGGAAAGTTCGTCTGGTTCAGGATTAGCTGTTGCCAAATCGAAGGGATTAATTTTATATTGAGAACTGGTCGAAAATACCACAAACTCTCCGCCGACAGACTGGGTTAATTTCTGATACTCGTTCTCTGGATCAATTATCAAAACATCAACACCCATCATAAGAAGCCTCAGAGATTCGAGTTTAACCAAGAAACTTTTACCCCCACCTGACTTGCCTAAAATCACTGAGTTTGCATTCTCTAAAGTAAATCGATCAAAAATAATCAGGCTGCCATCGTGTTGATTAATACCATATAAGATTCCTTCATTTTTTGTCAAAGAGGCTGTGGCAAAAGGAAATGTCATCGCCAAAGAAGTGGTGTCAACATTTCTCCAAACGCTTAACTTGTCATAGAACATCGGTAGAGTTGACTTAAACCCTTCCTCCATCTCTAAAGTTGCCTGTTTGGCAATAATTAAAAGCGAGGAAAGAACCGAGTCAATCTCTTTGCTTACCCTGTCTAGCTCTTCCAGGCTTTCTGCTGGGACGGTAATGTAAAGACCAAACTGGAAAAAACGCTCGGCTCCCTTAGCTAGCTCTGCCTGAAGAGCTAAAGCGTCATCAAGTGCTACTTGGACAGCTGGATCAACAACCTTTCCAGCTTTAATATCGCCTTCTATCGTTGCCTCCATTTCAGCGATTTTTCTTTTTAGGTCGTCCAAAACCGCTTTTGCCTCGGTAGGATAAATATACATGGCAACGTATAAGGGGTGATCAAATGTGATCAAAGGATAAAGCCAGTTGGCAGAAACGTAACGCGGATATCCAACCACATAAAAAGTCCTGTAATATTTGTCGTCCACCCTTAGGTGATTAAAATCTACCTCAATAAATGAAGGCGCAATGATATCCTTTATCGAGATTGCACCTTTGGCCAAAAATTCCGCTACATTTTGCGATGGCGGCAGGTTGGCTGGTTTTCCTTTGCTATTATTGCTTTTTTTCCCAAATAAATTTAACATATTAACCCGTAGTCAATACGACGTCGGTATAACTCTCAACTGGCGCCATCCTCTTACCTGTTGGTGAAGAATTGTATAGATTAAAAAACAACTCAACCAATTCCTGTCGCTGCAAGATGCTTACCCTAAGACCTATCTTTGATAAAAGGCGGATAAGATGGTCTCGTTTAGGATAAAGCGAGGTTTTGGCGCGGCTTATGACATACTCTTTATTTAGACTCTTAGTGTTTACACCCGACACTCCCATTTCCAGAGTTGAAAAAGGCACAACAAAAAAAAATCTTTTTTCCAAAACCGTATTTTTTTTGACTATGGTCTTAATAAACTCCTTATAGCTTTGAAGCCTATTTTTGATAAGCTCCACCTGTTGTAGAATAATCTTTCCCTGTAAATAATCAAGATATAACGAAACATCCATCTTCTTAGACAAGATCAAAATTTGGGTGGGGAACGATAAAGAATTTAAAAGACCTGCGTATGAATAGATCATAGCTGACTGTTCCTCAACTGATAAAAGCCAAAAATTTACCGCCCCAACTTCGATAACCACACAGGCAGAAAAATCTTTCATCAAGATGATGTCATCTCTTATTTCCTCAATCTCAACGAACGCTTGGGTTGAGGCCTTAACTGGTGATGTTGGTTTACTCGTTGGCATAATAAATATAATACGAATGATGCGAACTTACTTACGCAAGCAAGTCTTTATGCAAATGCCGCGAATTATCCTAATTCAGATTTTATTCGCACCAAGTCAGACTTGGTTCGCATAATTAGCATCATTTGCATGTCATTCGTAGATTGGCATTATATTAGTTCCTTAGAAAAGAACTCGAAAGGCTTTAGATTTGATTCTTCGATTCTCAATTTTATTGTATCAAAAAAGTAAGTGTTCTTTGGATCCTTAAACTCAAATAGATAATCCGATTGCGGCAGAGGTTTGAGCGTCCCAAACACTCCATGGGGATTAGTTTTCAAAAGACGAACCACATTCCCCTGACCGTCTTTCACATAAATTAAAACACCAGGCAGAGGAATAAGCCTGTGATTTTTTACAATGCCAGAAAAGAATGGTTTGGTCGGGGCTGGTTGTATTTTTTTCACAACCACATTTGGAATAGCTGGTTTTTGGGGGGCTTTTTTTTGCTCAATTAATGCCTCCTTTGGCTTCTGGAGGAGAACGGCAATTGATTGTTTTTTACGGTTAGGAGAGGGTAGATTAGATTTTGTTTTTGCCAAGTAGGCTGAGAGCTTCTCTTGTGATTCAATATGACTCATAACGCGGTGAGGGTCGTTGACGAAAAACAGATTTTTTAAAAAATAGATGGGTGGATTTTTCTTGTGATAAATATATTGGGTTGGGGAAGTGAGTCTTCTGACAAGATTTTTTATCCAGGTGTCTAATGGCCGGTCGTTTACTGGCACAAAGGCAAGAGCTGGACCCATTGCTCCCACTATCACGCCAACTAGAAGATTAAGTAGTGGAATAGGAGTAAGTTTATAGGCTATAAATCCAAGCGGAATAAAAATGACAAAATAAATAAACTGTTTTAGGGTGAGAAAGCCAACTAGTTTAAATTCAAAAGTAGTTATCTGCCTTGGCATTGGGTGCTGTTCCATAGATATCAGTATTTAGTATAAAGTATTTAGTATTCAGAATAAAGAAACATGGTTTGGAGCGAAAGAAAGAAAAAAAGATGGTGTATTTATACTAGATACTATATACTTGATACTTTATACTAACGATAGGTTACTGGTTTTTCTTTCTGGGGGAGAAGCAAACTCATGCGCCGGCTCTTCTTGTTGATTTTTTCAATGAAGACTCTCACTTCTTGTCCTGGTTCAAGTTTTTCTTCTCCGCTTAGTTTACTTATGTGAATTAAACCCTCTATGCCTGGCTCCAGCCGAACAAAATAGCCATATTTTTCTCTTCTTACTATTGCCCCTTTTACTTCTTTATCTTTGGGATATTTTTTCTCGATGTCTTCCCAAGGGTCATTTGTCAATCGTTTAAGAGAAAGGTTGAGTTTTGCGTCGGTGAGATTTTTTTCAACCACCACCACCTTGACTATATCGCCCGGTTTGACAAATTCAGAGGCGTTGGCGACTTTTTCCCAAGAAATTTCTGATATATGAATAAGCCCCTCTACACCGTCAACTTCGCAAAATGCGCCAAATTCTGAGACTCCCAGAATTTTGGCTTTATAGGTTTTTCCTTCACTGATCTTGTCAAATTTTTCTTTTAGCTCTTTTTGCGAAATCCCCAAAGCTGCAGCTTTTTGTGAAACAACCAGTCGGTTTTTCTCTTCGTCAACCTCAAGAATTCTCACCTTAATTTTTTGATTGGTCAATTTCTCTGGCTGACTAATGTATGGTTCGGTTAACTGAATCTTAGGGATAACTCCCCTAATTCCCATAAAGTCAGCAAAAACCCCTCCTTTACCATAATCTCCACAGACAACTTCGATGTCCTCCTCTTTTTCTTTCTTTGCTTTCAAAATCTCCCACTTTCCTTTTTGAAAAAATTTTTTCATCGATACCACTGGATAGCCATCTTTAGATTCAACCGCCACAACTCTAACCTTTATTTTGTTTCCTGCTTTTAAATATGGTAGATAGGTGGAGATTTCTTTGACTTCCAAATCGCCTAAAACAGCGTACGCCTTTGCTCCTATATCAAACAAAACCCCTTTTTTTGATAAAGAAATGATTGTCGCCGCAAGCTCTTGACTCTTACTAATTTTGGGTGGACTATTTGTTTTAAGTAAAACATCCATCGGGTGAGTAGATTTTTTTGTTTTAGTCATCCTCTATTATCCTCCTTTAAGACATTGTGCCTTGGTAGAAACTTAACTATAGCAAAATACCTCAAAAAAAACAAGATTAAAATACCCTTGAATTTTTAAGCTTGATTTAGTATATTATGGGATTAATATGGATACGCTCCTTCTTCCGAGCCTGTTGGATAAGTTTGTTACCCATCTCAAGACACAGGAAAAATCCGAGTTCACCATCATAGCCTATAAAAAGGACCTTGAGCAGTTTGTGGGATTTTTAACCAGTAAAGAAAAAAATGACATTCGGGAGGTTAAAAAAGACGATATTGATGGCTTTATTAATAAGCTATTGCAAGAAAATTATACCAAAAAATCTGCTTCACGTAAGCTCAACTCTATCCGCACCTTTTTCCGTTATTTAAAAAATGAGGAAATTATAGAGCAAAATCCCTCTCTTGATGTGTCTCACCCCAAATACGGTCAAGCTCCGCCTCGTATTTTTAGCAAACTTGAATATAGGGCACTTCGCGACGTTGGTAAAGAAGATCCTAGAACCTATGCTTTAATCGAAATTCTTCTCCAAACCGGTATCAAAATAGGAGAGATCGCAAATCTTCGCCTCTCAGATCAAGAAGATGACAATCTTCGAATTAGGACTTACGGTAAAAATCCTGAAAGAAAAGTTCCCTTAAACAAAGCAGCAAAAAAGGCTATCGCTGAATATTTAAGAATTAGGGGAACCACCGCCCAAGACGACCATCTTTTTATCACGCGCACTGGCCACCCGCTTCTTATTAGAAACATTCGCCAGATTATTGCTCGCTGTTTTAGGGAGGTCGGCATTGAAAACGCCACCGTCAACGACCTGAGAAATACTTTTATAGCTTATCAACTAATAAACGGCGCTTCGGTTGAGTATATAGCTAAAATCGTAGGCCACCGCAGGCTTTCTTCAACCGAACGGTTTTTAAACCTGGTAAAAGAAGAAGCGGATAGAAAAGAACGCTTAGGACAACTATAATACTTTTAAATGGAACTAAAAATCTATACGGACGGTGGCTCTATCAATAACCCCGGACCAGCTGCTATAAGCTTTCTGGTTTATAAAAACAGTAAACCACTAAAGCAATTTTCTACAAAAATTGGGATTAATACGAATAACTTTGCTGAATATAAAGCTCTAATGAGCGCAATGGAGTGGGTGAGAGAAAATATTAAAGAAGACTATTCGAAAATAATTGTTTTTTCAGACTCGAACTTGATGGTAAACCAACTAAACGGCTTGTACAAAGTAAAAAATACGGTCATTCGAGATTTTATCATTAAGATTAGGGTTTTAGAACAAGAAATAAACAAACCGGTTTTCTATCAGTATATTCCTAGAGAAAAAAACTGGTTGGCAGATTCTTTAGTGAAGAAAGCCCTACAAAATTTCTAATTTCTAAGTATTCTAATTAATCTAACCAAAGCCCAAGTTCAAATTTTCAAGTTATTTAGGTCAATTAGAAATTGGGTTAATTAGGTTAATTTTAATTTATTCTTGTATTCTCACCGGCATAATGATGTGAAGAAAGTCTCTGTCTTTATCTGTTTTAAAAACAACCGGCGCGTCTGGTCTTAAAATTTCAATGATGATGTTTTTGCAGTCAACAACATTTAAAAGATCTAATAAAAATTTGTAATTAAAAGCTGCCTTCTGCTCCTCTCCCTCAACCTCACCATCTTGAAACGCGCTGTTTTCCTCGCCTTGTGTAGCTTTTGGCATAAATCTGACCCCATTCTTCTTCACGTCTAAAATAATGACGTTTGAGAGATCTCGGGCAAAAACAGAGATGAGTTTTGTATTTCTCAAAAACTCTTCTTTCTCAAGTGTGACCGTTGTTTTTTTTTCTTGTGGGATGACTTTTTCAAATGGAGGAAAATCTCCCTCGATCAGTCGCGAATAAAACTCTGTTTCTCCCGCCTTAAATACAATAACCTTCTCTTTGCTTGAGTAAGCAAAATCTACCTCTTTTTCTTCTTTGATAAAATGGGTGATTTCTCGTAGAAAGTCAGCGGGCAAAATCACCGAGGGAAGCTTATCTTCTTTCTTTACCTTAACTAAAGAAAGCCTAAATCCGTCAGTAGACACCAGTGTTAACTCGTCGTTTGTGAGAAAATTTATCCCTGATAGTGCGGGGCGAGTCTCGTCTGTTGCGGCTGAAAAAAGCACGAGCGGCAATTTGCTGATTAAAAATTCTGTTTTTAATTTTTGTTCCTTCTCTTCTATTTTGGGAGGCAGCGGAAAATCTTTTGCCTCCATTAGGGGGAAATTCCCCTTCGTTTTACCCGCGCTGATAAAGAGCTGTTTGTTTTTTATCTCTAGTTCTATCTCTGTCTCGGCTAAAAAAGATAAAAACTCGATTATTTTCTTAGGTTCAGTCAAAAAGTCTTCACCGCTTTTTAGTTCGCCAAGCAGACTAGTGTGAAAAAAAGCATTGAGATTGCTCGCGTAAAGATGTAGTTTTTCTTTATCTACTCTGAGATATACCCCCTGCAGAATAGGAAGTGAGGAAAGTTTGGTTGAAGTAAAACGCGCTGCAAGCGATAGTTTATCTAAAAAGATCTCTTTTTTGAATTTTGCCTTCATATTTTCATGTCACTTTTAGTATTTTAATATTTTATATTAGTAGTATTAGTAATTGGGCATAAGTGTATAAAAAAAGACAGGGATTTTCAAGACGACAAGATTGAAAAAAAAACAGTGTTGAAACGATGTGAAATTCATGTTGATAGATTCAATGATTGGATAATCTGATCAACCTCTCTTTTGATGAGAGGGTCTTTAGCTGTAAGTCTGTTAATTTTGTCTATTGCATGCATTACCGTGGTGTGGTCCTTCCTTTTTAAAAAAAAAGCAATTTCACTAAGCTTCATTTTAAGGTAATTTCTCAAAATAAACATAGCAACCTGACGAGGAAGGACAACATTGCTTGTTCTTAAACCGCTTTTAAGGTGAGAGGGACGGATATTATAAAAAGAACTAACCGTTTTTAACACATCTTGTGGAAGAAGTTTATTGGCCAAGGCCTCCTGCTTTTTTGAAAAAAAAGCCCTAACAGATTCAAAGTCGATAAATTCTTTATTACCCAACACCTTCGAATAGAGCGTGAGAAGCGTTCCTTCAAGTTCGCGGGAGTCAGAGACGCGTTCGGCTATAGCTTTTGCTGACTCAATATCAATCTCGATATTTTTTTCCCTAGCCTTGATGAGAAGAATGGCGGTGCGCAGTTCAAAATCCGGCGGTTGAATGTCGACGATTAGCCCACCCGAAAAACGAGAGCGGAGCCTGTCCTCAAGATTTTTAATTTGGGAGGGGGGTTGGTCCGCCGTGAGAATTACTTGTCCGCCGGCAGAAACAAGTGAGTTAAACGTATGAAAAAACTCTTCCTGCACTTTTTCTTTTCCGGCAATAAATTGAACATCGTCAAGGATAAGCAGATTTAAGCGGCGGTATTTTCTACGGAAACCCGGCGTTGATTTTTCTCTAATTGACTCGATGAGTTCATTGGTAAATTGGTCGCTGGGACAAAAAAAAATTTTTTTATCCTGGTCTTTTTCTAAGACGTTTCTGCCAATTGCTTGAGCGAGGTGTGTTTTTCCCACCCCAACCCCCCCATACAAAAGCAAAGGGTTATAGGCGTGACCTAGGCCATTTGTTACCGCCTGGGCGGCGGCATGGGCAACTTGGTTGGTGGAGGAGACAGCAAAATTGTCAAAGCTGTATTTTGACAAAAGCCCGGTTTTATAGTATAGATCGCTTAGGGTTGGTTGAAAATTCAAAAGAGGCGCGTCTTTGGGTCTTTTTTTAGTTGAAGTTACTGAGAGTTCTATCCTTATCCTTTTTCCGGCTTGTTCCGAAAGAGAATCTTCCAACTCCTCGTGCGGTTTTCCTTTATCTAGGTAAAACTTAAGGCCTTGGTTTTGACAACTTAAAACAATCTTCTCTTCGGTTAATTCTACTGGATGGATTTGTTTTAAAAGAGGAAAAAGAAGAGGGTATTTTTTTTGATTTTTTGCTATAGATTCGATAAATTGGTCCCAAAAAGAGGATAGTATAGACATGTGTAATATATGTGGATAACTTATCCACAAATTCTACACATTTCCCCAACATCAGTCAAGAGGTCTAAATGTATCAAAGATGATATAATTTCTGGTAAATGAATCTGCTCGCGCCTAAACTTAAAATAGGAGATAAAATAGGAATAGTTGCTCCATCTAATCCACTTAATATAGAAAGCAAAAGAAAACTTAATAAATTTAAAGGATATTTAGAAGACTGCGGATTTAAAATAAAACTTTCCAAAAATATTTTTAAAATAGATCAATTTAACTCTTCAGCGGGTAGTCCTGAAAAAAGAGCCAACGATATAAATACGATGTTCAAAGATCCAAAAATAAAAGCTATTTGGTGTTTCCAAGGCGGAGAAACCGCAAATCAGACGCTAGATTTATTAGACTTTAACCTCATAGGGAAAAACCCCAAAATATTCCTAGGGAAAAGCGATATTGACGTCCTTTCTTTGGCTATTCATAAAATAACCGGACTGGTTACTTTTCATGGCTGCGATGCCAAAATTGGTGACGGACGAGAGATGGACTTTGACTACACAAAAAAGTGGTTTATTGAAAGGATTATCAACTGCGCCAAAGCCATTGAGCCCAAAAGCAGATGGATAACCATAAGGGAAGGTTTGGCAGAGGGTAAGCTTTTGGGTTGCAACCAAACGTCAATTCTTAAATTGGTAGGAACGAAGTATTTTCCGGATTTTAAAGAATCGATTCTTTTTTTAGAAACATACAAAACAAAAGTAAAACATCTACTTTTCCAAATCGAACAAATGAACCAGATTGGAGTCTTTCAAAAGATAAAAGCAATGGTAGTTGGGAATAACTATAGATTTGAAGGCGAGAAAAACAATTTATTTGTTAAAGACATTATAAAGGAGTTAACTTCTAAATATCAATTTCCGATACTAAAAATAAATGAGTTTGGACATTACCAACCGCATGCGTTTTTACCTATAGGAGCAAGAGTTTTAGTTGACGCAACCAATAAAAAAATTGAAATTTTAGATAATTTTTTGAATTAGCTGGTCAATATGATAAGATAGATTCATGGAAAGATACATTCTTGACGCCAATTTGTTTTTTAACATGGAGGCTGGTTTGGGGTTGGGGGAAAAAACCGAAGTGGTTGTAAAAAAACTTACCGAGATGGTAAATAAACTAAAGGCCGCAAAAAGGGCGGAATTCTATATGCCTCCCCGAGTGGTAGATGAGTTTTTGAGTTTCTTTGACAACAAAGAACAGCAATTTCTAAAAAATTTTCTTTCGGGTATAACCGTAAAGTCACCAGATATAGCTAAGGCAACGTTTCCGGCCCAGGTTTTTTACGAACTGGTGGCTGACATTAGACAACGCAGCTACCGCGGTTTGAATATCGGTGAAGAAGAAATTGAAAAAGCCGGCAGGGTAATGTTGGGGAAGAACAATCTTTCAACAAAAGATTTTCAAATACAGATCGGCTCCGTGGTTAAAAAATTTAGGGAAAGATACCGCCAGGCAACCCGTTTTGGCTTTTTAGACAGTGTGGCCGATCTTGACCTGGTTGTTCTAGCCAAAGAGCTTGACGGATTTTTAATTTCTACCGATGAAGGGGTTATTCACTGGGGAAGGTTATTCGGAGTCAAAGAGACGCCGGTTGGGGTTTGGAAGAAGAAACTGGACGACTTACTTTCATAGACTTGCCCCCCTTTTCTTTATAATGCTCTTTATGCATTAATGAGGGCTCAACTTCTTCATCATCGTCAGGCAATAATTTCATAAACCAATTCACCATTTTGTCGGTCAGGCTTAGATTGGGTTTTTCTTGGTAGACAACATGTTGGGAAAGGATGAGTATGAGATTTTTTTTGACATCTTCTTGAGGAACAACAACATACGCATGATAAAAAAAGGGAGCATGTCCTACAAGAGTGAGGATATAAAAACCAAATCTTTTAGTAAAGTAGAAATGCGAAAGTGACTCCCACCTCAGGGTGACTCCTGCGGTTTCAATACCAAAGGTGGTTATTTTATTCTCTACCTCAGGCGGCGGCGTAATAGTTAACACATAAAACAAGAAAAGGACTGTTCCGATGGGAATAAGAAGAACTTTATCTCCGAAAAACCACACGATTAACCCCAATAGAAGAGCCACAGTTACGTAAAAACGCAAGATCAGGGAAGACCTTTTTTTATAAGGCCTGATTGGTGCTTTCCAGGTAAAGACGACCTGTGGATTATCCATAGCTTTATTGTTCTACATGAGCTGATAAAAGTCAACTCTAAACCAGCCAAGGTTGCAATTCATATCCTATAATGATAAAATATGGGGGTGGATAATTTTAATAGGATTGTTTCTTTCGTCTTGGGACTTATTGTCGTCGTTGTCTTTTTGGCGGCTGTCACAGGACGACTTAATTTAAGAAATAGGCTCAAAAATTTAGGAAGTCAAACAAAAACTTCTCCTACTCCAGTAGTTAAAGTGACCTCCTTCCCTACTCCGAAGCAACTCACCAACTTAAGTCAGGAAAAAACCAATAGCAACAGTCCAACAGCAAAAACACCAACCACAATTCCCGCAACTGGTTTACCCAGTTTTTTATTACCACTAGTTTTTTCCACTTTTTCTTTGGGTATTTATCTAAGAAAAAAAGCTGAAAGAAATTAAAATCCAGGAATCTTCAAAATTCCAGTAGCCAGGAAATTAACGACAAAAACAGAGGAGAGGGTGAAAATTAATCCAACGATCGCTCCATAGACAAGCCTTTTTCCGTAGTTGAGCCGCTCTGGTTCAGCCTGAGAGGTGAGGATGATAAATGAACCGTAAATAAGATAAAGGAAAGCAATGCCTCCGATGACGCTAAAGATGACATTTAGTAAAATCTGAACAACGCTTGCCGCTGCTCCTTCTTGTTGAAAACTTGCCAAGTCTGTCTGAATGCAACCAATGATGGTATATTGCCTACCTTGATGAGGGGTGGGCCCGGTATTGGTTGAGAGATCGATGCGTAAAGTATCTTTGGAGGCTGGATCGCTACTTGCCAAAGGATAGATGCACTTACGACAACTTTCCCAGGTTGACGGTGGCGTATCTGGCGGGCAGTATCCGCAAAGATCGCAGGCCGCAAAGCGAGAAGGAGCGGGTGTATTGGTCTGCGCCAGCACTGTCGCAAACGAGGTAAAGCTGAAAAATGACAGCCAAAAAATTAATAAAATAAAAAATTTTTTCATAGTTTTGAGTATAGCAAAAATTAGAAAAGTAAATTTTTAAGTGAAATTTCAAATTAATCTACTGGTACGATTTCATTATAATTAATCTATGAGAAGAATATGGGTTTTATTTTTATTTAGCCTGATTTTTTTCTGGCCGTTAATGTTTGTTCGGGCAGACGAGCTTGATGACATCACTCATCAGCTAAACAATCTGAAAAAGCTCTTCAACGACATAAAGGTTGCTACAGATACCAACCAGGTGACATTAGATAGCCTTAATAAACAACTTACACAAATAAAAGGCCAGGTTACAAATTTGGAGCTTGAGATTGACAAGAAAGAAAATGAAGTTAGAGCGGGAGAGATGGCATTGTCTTACCAAAAAATTTTACTCAACGAGCGAGCAAGATCCTATTACAAAAATATTGGCAAATCGACAACATCGTTGATTAGTTTTCTAACAGGAAAAAATCTATCGGCGTCTTTAAAGAATTTTACCTATCAGAAATCTCTGGTTGACGAGGATAGAAAAACAATTATCAAGGTGGTTTTATACATCAAAAATTTAGAAGAAAAAAAAGCCAGTTTACAAAGCGAAAAAGAGCGATTAACCGCTATAAAGTTAGACGTTGACAAACAGTCGCAGTTTTTAGCTGGTGAGATCACTAAAGCGCGCCAGTATCAGGGCGAACTCCAGCAGAAGATAGCTACTCTAACCACCAGACAACAGCAACTTATAGCCCAAAGATTGGCGAGTTTAAATATTCCCAGATCAGCTGGTACATCTATCCGTGGCTGCACAGACGATCGGAGTGTTGATCCAGGTTTTTCACCCAGAGTTGCCTTTTTCACCTATGGAGCCCCCCACAGAAATGGACTTAATCAATACGGTGCTTGGGGGAGAGCAAAAGATGGACAAAATGAAGAACAAATTCTTGCGGCCTATTATCCAGTCATGTCTTTGAAGAAAGACTATGATCAAGGCGTTCAAATAAATGTTGAGGGATATGGAACTTATTCAATCGAAGACTATGTAAAAAGAATTTATGAGGTGCCTGATTCCTGGACGGATAACAGTTCAGCTGTATTAAAGGCTCAGGCTGTTGCAGCCCGCACTTACGCTTTAAACACAATGCAAAGGAGAGGGTCGATCTGCACCACAGAAGCCTGCCAAGTTTTCAAACCAGAACCAAAGGGCGGAAACTGGGAACAAGCGGTAGAAGCAACAAAAGGCTGGGTTCTGATGGATGGAGGAGGCCCTGGATTTACTCAATATGCCTCAACTCACGGAGGCTATATTCTCAATTTGGGAAAATTTGACGGTAGAAGCGGAAACCCCGGGAGCTTCGCCGAGCTAAACGAAAGAGCCTATGATAAGGAATCGCCCTGGTTTTACTGCGATTGGGGTTCACGGCCAAGCTACAATAAGACCGCCTGGCTAAGACCAAGCGAGGTTGCAGATATAGTCAACGTTATTCTTCTTGCTCGGGTAGACTCCTCAACCGGCGATCATCTTTATCAGACAGATAAAGCTCATCCTTATGGCGGAGAGGTTTGGAGTGAGGATAGAG
>MGAI01000017.1:32841-33686 GCA_001789695.1 Candidatus Roizmanbacteria bacterium RIFCSPLOWO2_01_FULL_37_16
AGCGTTGGAGCAGATTTTAACTCAGGTTCAACCTCGTCAATAAATATCTCAGGCGATGCCGGATCGGTGTCTTTTAGCGGTGGAGAGTTTAAAAACTGGTTTAACCTTCGAGCCCCAGCAAATATTCAAATAGTTGGACCGTTGTATAACGTTGAGAAAAGGTGACGCCATGCGTCATCCTGAATTTATTTCAGGAACCGATTTTGAAAATTCAGACGCTGAAACCATGTCTAACTTGGTGAAACTAATTCAGCATGATAAAAGAATTAATATGAATAAATTAAGAACAAACAAAAAACTATTAGAAAGGTTGAGCAAAGAACAAATCGATATTTGTTTTTACAAAGGTACCGAGGCGCCTTTTTCAGGAAAATATCTGGATAACAAAGAAAAAGGGATGTACCACTGTGTAGTTTGCGGCAATCCGCTATTTTCTTCAGAAACGAAATTCGAATCAGGCACAGGCTGGCCAAGCTTTTGGGATGTGATTAAAAAAGGCGGGGTTAAATCAGAAGCAGATAAAAGTTATGGAATGAGTAGAACAGAAGTATTATGCGCAAATTGCGGAGCTCATTTAGGTCATATGTTTAATGACGGTCCCTCGGATAAAACCGGTCTTCGCTACTGTATCAATTCTTTAGCCTTGGATTTTAAAAAGAAAGAGTAATTTTTAACTTGGTAAATTTATCTAGAATATTTTCCCATAGCAAAATTTTCGCCTTGACTAATTATCAATCAAGATTTATGATGATAAGGTTGTTTTTAAAAAACTTTATGGCAGTTACTCTGATCAACCAAGACACATTTCAAAAAGAGGTTTTAGAAGATAAAGGAGTTATTTTTGT
>MGAI01000018.1 GCA_001789695.1 Candidatus Roizmanbacteria bacterium RIFCSPLOWO2_01_FULL_37_16
ATTTATGGAAAAGAAGTTCAAAAAAAGTCACGATATTTTAGTAAGAGAATTAAAGAAAAGAAAATTACTATAATTTGAGGTCGTGAGTTCAAGTCTCGCCTCTCCGACATTAGAAACTTTTTCCAAGGGACGAGGAAATAGAGTTTCTTATGTCCTCCAAAAAGCGCTCCATGAGCCGTGTTCGAATAGAACTGAAAAGGCGAATGGTAAGTTATGTCTGATCTAAAGATGCTTCTTGTGCTAAACTTATTAAAATTTATATGAAATTATTCAAAAGATACGGTTTAAAAGCTTCAGTTTTTATAACGGGAGCTACAGTTTTGATCGTAGAAATTTTGGCAACGCGAATTTTGAGTCCTTATTTTGGTAACACTATCTACACAATCTCGAGCGTAATTGGAGTAGTCTTAACCGCCTTGAGCTTCGGTTATTATTTTGGTGGATCGTTGGTTGAGCGAAATCCATCCATCAGATTATTTTTCTTAATCATCATTTTTTCTGGCTTCAGTATTTTTTTTATGCGGCTGTTGATGTATTTATTGCTGCCGATAATGGCTTATCGTTACTCGATCATCAGTGGTCCTTTGATTTCATCAGTTGTTTTATTTTTTCTTCCGAGTTTTTTACTGGGTTTACTTTCTCCCTACGCGGTCAAACTACAGCAATTGCGTTTCCCAAAAGTAGGTGTAGGAAAAATAAGCGGCGAGATTTTCTTTTGGTCAACCCTAGGGAGTATTGGCGGTAGTCTAGGTTCTGGTTTTTTCCTGATACCTAGATTCGGTTCAGATCAAATAATTATTGCGGCTGCTGGTGTTCTGCTTTTTTTAGGGGTGATTGGGTTGGTAGTATCTGGTGAAAAAAATAAAAAATTAATCTTTACCATAGTAATATCTATTGGAGCATTTTCCTTAATGCTATTTTTTCAAGAAAATAAAAATTTTTTGTACTTCAAAGATGGTGTTTATGAAAAAATCATGATCTACGACGGATTACACAACGACAGGCCAACTCGTTTTTTCCAACAGGATAGAAGCGCATCAGGCGCGATGTTTTTAGATTCAGACGAGCTCGTATACGATTACACAAAATATTACACCTTATACCAACTAGCGAAAGAATCACCCAAAAATATATTGGTTTTAGGCGGCGGTGCTTATTCGATCCCTAAAGCGATACTCAAAAAGCTTCCTCAGGCTAAAGTTGAGGTAGTTGAGATTGAGCCTTCGTTGTACGATTTGGCTAAAAAATATTTTAGACTGGAAGAATCCCCGCGGCTGAAAAATTATATTGAAGACGGCCGCCGATTTTTGCGCTACTCTAGTAAAAAATACGACCTAATTTTTAGCGATGTTTATTATTCTTTTTATTCGGTTCCGATCCATTTCACAACTAAAGAATTTTATTCGCTGGCTAAAAAAAAACTTTCGCCTAAAGGGGTATTTATAGCTAATTTTATCGGTGATTTGAAAGGAGGTAGACAGTCATTGACACTGTCTGAAATGAAGACCTTTCGATCGATCTTTCAAAATTCATATTTTTTTGCTCTCACATCACCTACTTCAAAAAAATTGCAAAGCTTTATTTTTTTGGGATTAAATTCTAATGAGAAAATTAATTTTGACGATGTAAAAATTAAATCTCAGCAAGATAAAATAATAAGAGATCTAAGTAATAAACTAATTTATCTAAGCCAAAGAAATCTCAGCGCCTACCCGATACTGACAGATAACTATGCACCGATTGAGTATCTTACTGCCCAGGTATTAAGAAGAACTTACGAGAAGAAGTCAGTCTTTTTTGATTCAAAAAAAGCATTAAGTTATATAAAAAAACAGTTAGACTTCGGGCCTAGATATCTAAGTAGCGATGGTCACAAACTTGTCCAAGCTTTTTTAATTTCCGAACTGAATGAACTTAGTGATGAGGTAATAACTCAAAGCTGGGATCATAGGTCAAGCAATGGAGATCTCTATGGGCTTACCAATATAATTGGTCGATTTAGTCCTCAGAGGAAAGATAGAATTCTTCTTGGGACACATTACGACACCAGGAGATTCGCCGACCAAGATGGGATGTCGCCCGACGATCCGGTTCCAGGAGCAAATGACGGAGCCTCAGGCGTAGCTATCATTCTTGAGATTGCTGAAGTTTTGTCAAATACCGAATCTTATCCGAAGGTAGGTGTGGATATTGTTTTTTTTGATGGGGAAGAAGGGGAGGAGGATTTGTCAAAAACCTCATGGATTCCGTTGGGTTCTAGTTATTTTGCAAAAAACATAGATAAAATATATTCAAAAGTAAAACCGATAAATGGTGTAATAGTCGACATGGTTTGTGATAGAGATCTAAGGATTGAAAAAGAAACTGCATCGCTTAACCAGGCAGGAAATCAGTTTGAAAAATTTTGGAATATTGGATATAGGATTTCGTCTTATTCTTTTTCAAGTAAGCCTCGATATGAAATAAAAGACGACCATACGGCTCTAAATGAAATCGGGATTCCAACATTTTTAATTATCGATTTTGATTATCCCTATTTTCATACAACGAAAGACACGATTGACAAATGTAGTGAAAAAAGTCTTAAAGTGATTGGAGATTCTATTCTGAGTTATATCTATTCTCTTTAGTGATAAAGTTTTCGGAGTTTCTGTAAGGGAATAATCAGGCTTTAGTAATTTTAAAACCAAAATAAGCAAATACGATCGTAGAGAAGAAAGCTACTCCTAAGACTGTCGTGACATCAATATTTTCAGAATAAATAATCATAAAAGCAGTTGCCAACCAGTGAACAACAATTACAATTCCTACCCAAGGATATTTACTATAAAAATTTAGAAATTTATCCAGCATAAAATTTAATAAATATTGTATTTTGAAATGTATTTGTTTACAAGTTGATATAACTTTGGATCAATTTCAACTAAATAAGCCAACCAATTATTAAGTCTGTCTAAAGCTTCTTCTCGATTCATACGTTTGTAAGGAGTGACACTTGTGTCGATTTTGGGCAGTTTATTTTCCGGGTATTTTTGAAAGAATTTAATTACTATGTAACTTGCATTAAACTTGATATCCATCTCCTTGGCAAGAAAACCAATAATGCTTAGTGCTCTAATAAAAACAACCATTTGTTTGGGTAGCTTAATTTGATAACGAGCTACAAACTTTAGCATTTGCAGTAGAATTGCCGCATAATCAGCTTTCATAATTTCGAGATCTTTAGTAATTTGGGATTCCACTTGTTTATAATATTCGAGAAAGTGAATGATTAATATTTTCATAAATTCCTCTATTTTACTTTGATCCAAACTCGCCGGAAAAACGCTACTTATAATCTGTTCTATTTTTTCTCCAGAAAACTGAAAGGCCCGATAGGCAAACTCTTCATAGACTTTTTGACTTTTTTCGTATTTACTTTTGGCTCCAGCTAAAAGAAATTTCATAAATGCTTGACGTCTAGGTGCCGACTCGCCGACGATTCCAAAATCGATCAAGCCGATTTTCCCATTCTTTAAAAGTAGTACATTTCCTGGATGTGGATCAGCGTGGAAAAAACCGTCGATAAAGTATTCTCTTAATATTTCTAAAGACATGGTAACAGGTGTTTTTTTAATATCGACACCCATGTTTTTTAACTTATCTGCATCTAAATTTCCCTTTCTTATCTCTTTTAGTACCCGACTTAAAGGAATACCGTCGATATAATCCTGAACCAAAATTTTCTTTGTAGATATCCGATGATATATTTTTGGAATAACAACCTCGGTTATATTATTTAAAATAAGATTATTATAGATTTTGTCCATATTTTCAGCTTCTAGTTGGTAGTCAAGTTCCTTTTTAGTCCAGATCTTAAATTCTTTTGCAAATTCTCTCCAAGGCAAAGCTTCTATTTTGAAAAAAAAGTCTGCTATGATCGACAAAATATCAATAATAAAAAAATCAACTGCTATTTTTTCCATGACTCCTGGTCTTTGAATTTTGACCACGACAGTTTGACCGTTTTTTAATTTTGCACCATGAACTTGTGCAAATGAAGCAGAAGCGAATGGTTCTTTTTCAAAATACTTAAAGATTTTTTCAGGAAAAACACCAAGTTCCTCTTTAAAAATCCTTTTTACTTCCGGAAAAGGAAAGGGTTTATAGTTGTCGAATAAATCAAAAAGCTCCAGAGAGAAGTTTTTAGTTAAAACATCAACACGTAAAGCAAGTATCTGGCCAAATTTAACAAAAGCACCACCTGCTTCTTCAAAGAATTTTTTTATAAGTTTGTGATTCGGGTATTTAGATAGACCAATTTTTGAGAGAAAATAGCTAGTATAATATTTAGAGATAAGAAAAAGTAAATGAATAAGTCTGAACATATCAACTTCTGGCAAAGCCTAAAAGGAAAAGTATGATGACTGTTGCTGAAGAATAAATATAGAGATTAGTAGGTTCAACTATACGAAAGCCAACTACCAGAAGTGTAGCTAACCATACTCCACAAATTGCCAGACATACCCAGGGATAACGCATGAGGTGATTATACTATTTTTTCAACGCTTCGATTCCGGGAAGCGTGCCTTTTTCGATAAACTCAAGCATGGCACCGCCGCCGGTTGAGATGTGAGTTATTCTGTCAAGATACTCTTCTTTAGAGATGGCAGAGAGTGTATCGCCGCCTCCGACTATGGAGACTGCATCTCTATTTTCGGTGATAGCGTAATAGATAAAATCAGTTCCTCGCCTGAAAGCCGGATTCTCAAAGTAGCCGATTGGACCGTTCCAGATGATCGTTTTTGCTTTGGCGATGATTGAGCCAAATTTGGCTTTTGTTTCAGGGCCGATATCTAGGGCAACTGCTCCTTTTGGAATCTGATCAACTTTGACTACGGTACCGCCGTTTTCGTTATTTTTTGGATCGCCTATAACAACATCTAAAGGTAGAACTATGGCTGTATGTTTTTGAGCCGCCAGAAAGAGAAGCTGTCTGGCTTTGGCAACTTTTTCATATTCGCAATAACTTTTGCCTATCTCGTAACCATGTGCACATAAAAAAGTATTTGCCAGTCCGCCACCGACTAATACGTAGTCTGCCATCTCGGTGAGTTTGCTAATCAGATTTATTTTTGTTTCTATCTTGGCTCCGCCTATAATTGCTACAAATGGCTTTTTGGGTTTTTTTACTGCTTTTGAGATTGTCTCAATTTCTTTTTTTAGAAGTAGTCCACCGTAGGAAGGCAAATATTTCGGAACACCAGTTATAGATGCTTCTGAACGGTGACACATGGCAAAAGCATCATTAACGTAGACATCTGCAAATCCTGCCAATTTTTTGGCAAATGCCAAATCATTTTGTTTCTCTTCCGGATAAAAACGAATATTTTCCAGCAGAAGAATTTCGTTTGACGTTTGCTTGAGAAAAATTTTTTCTGAGGCAGACTTTAAGAAATCTTCTATGAGCTGAATTTTATACTTTGGAAAATATATCTGAAGTCGTTTTACCACAACTTTAAGCGATAATTTAGGATCGCGAGCTTTTGGGCGATCTAGTTTAGCAACACAAATAAGTCGATTGTGATTTTTCAATAGATATTTTAGCGTCGGCAGATTATTTCGAATACGTGCATCATCAGCTATAGTGTAGTTGGGATTTAAGGATACGTCAAAATCGGCGCGGAGCAAGACGCGTTTATTTTTGATGTCAGCTTCGTCGACGTAAGTAACTTTAGATTGGGGCATGGTGACAATTATACAACATTCGTCAGCCTTTCAACTAAATCTACAAGTCTAGAGGAGTATCCCCACTCGTTATCATACCAGCCGAAGACTTTTATAAAATTGCCATTTATAACTTTGGTGTAATTCGAGTCAAAAATACAAGAGTAGGGAGAACCGATATAGTCTGATGAGACTAAGATCTCTGTCTCGTATGCTAAAATCCCTTTCATTGAAGTTTCCGAAGCTTGTTTATATTTTTGATTCACTTCCTCAACCGTTGTTGATTTTTCAACCACTGCAGAGATATCTGAAAAAGACACGGTTGGAACAGGAACTCTTATAGCCATCCCATCTATTTTTCCTGATAAATGAGGAAGAGTTTTGACTACTGCTTTGGCTGCGCCGGTGGTTGTCGGGACGATATTAAGTCCGGCTGCGCGTGATCTGTCCGGAGATTTTCCCGTATCGTCCAACAACGGTTGGGTTTGGGTATAGGCGTGATCTGTAGTCAGAAAACCTGAAACAATTTTAAAGTTATCATCGAGGATTTTAAACATGGGCGAAGCGCAATTTGTCGTGCAGGAGGCGTTGGATATGACGTTATTATTATTAAAATCAAATTCTTTGTCGTTGGCTCCTAAGACAAGATGGGGTGTTTCCTCATCTTTGGAAGGCGCTGTTAAGATAACTTTTTTTACCGAACCTTGTAGATGTTTTACCAGATCTTCTTTTTTACTAAATGCACCAGTGGCATCTATGACGATGTCAACTTGATATTTTTCCCAAGGAATTAGTGCAGGATCATCGTTTAAAGTTGTCGCAATTTTTTTTCCGTTTACTGATATACCATCTTTATCTTCCTCAACATCTAGATCAAAAGTTCGATAAACAGAGTCATACTGAAGAAGATAGACCATCATTTTGTTCGAAGTTTTTCGGGTGTTAATTGCAGCAATATCGAAGGAGTCCCGCTTTAGGGCAATTCGGGTAAATGATCGGCCGATTCTGCCAAAACCGTTAAGTCCAACTTTAATTTTTTTCATGATTTGATTTTTTTATGTCATCCTGAATTCATTTCACCAAGTCAGACTTGGTTTCAGGATCTGCTATCTAAAAATCAGATGCTGAAACTAGTTCAGCATGACAAATAACGATACATAGATGATTCTACTACATTCTGCGATAATGGTGATGGGTAGTAATATAGCGAACAGTTCCAGAGATTCCTCTAATTACCATTGAATGAGTGACGATAGTATTTGCCTGAAATTCGACTCCCTTAAGAAGCGGGCCTTCGATCACCCCTGTTGCTGTGAAGGTAAGCTGTCTTCCTTTGGCTAAGTTATCCGACGTGTAAACTTTTTTAATATTTTTAATCCCTGCCTGTTTAATTTCTGCAAGATGTTTTTCCTTCAGAGGTTTGAATCGAGCCAAAATTTCTCCTCCTAAAATTTTTATAGCCGTTGCCGCTAAGACCGCCTCGGCGCTGGCACCAATACCCATCAGAATATCGATGTCCGCATCAGGAAGAGAAGGAGCTATCGCACCTGCTACATCACCGTCGGTGATGAGTCGTACTCTTGCTCCCACCCGGCGAACGTCACTAATGAGTTGGTTATGTCTGTCGCGATCAAGCGTTAAGACTGTGATTTCTCTTACGTCCTTTCCCAAAGCTTTTGCCACTTTCTTGATGGTATCTTTTACCGGAGCGTTCAGATCGATGACATTTTTAGCGGCAGGACCCACTGCTAATTTTTCCATATAAGTATCGGGAGCATGAAGAAGGGAGTTTGTTGATCCAGCAGCGATAACAGAAATGGCATTATATCTGCCGTGAGCTACACTGTCTGTGCATTCCAAAGGATCAACCGCCAGGTCCATGACTGGAGATTTGGCTTTACCCACTTTTTCTCCGGTAAATAACATCGGTGCCTCGTCTTTTTTACCCTCGCCAATCACAACCGTGCCGGAAAAATCTACTTGATTTAGGCGCGACCTCATCGCGTCAACCGCCGCCTGATCAGCCGCATGTTTATCGCCACGGCCAATCCATTCTGCCGCTGAGATTGCAGCCGCTTCGGTGACTCGGACAAACTCAAGAGCGAGATTTCTATCCACAGTTGTATTTTTTAACTCTTATTTATAAAATAATTCTGTTCATATTTTAACATACGTCAATGACTAGCAACAATTTAGATGAAATCGCCAAATCTTTAGTAGCTCCCGGCAAAGGTATATTAGCCGCTGATGAAAGCACTGGTACGATGACAAAGCGTTTGGATGCAATAGGTGTTGCTTCAACTGTTGAAAATAGATCAAAGTGGAGAGAAATTATGGCTACCACTGCAGGCGCAGAGTCAGCAATTAGCGGAGTCATATTGTTTGATGAAACTATTCGCAACCAACTTCCCAAAGGCAGCATGATTGCGGATTTACTTCGGAAAAAAAAGATCCATCCCGGGATAAAGGTTGATAAAGGGATAGTTAAGTTCAACTCTGATGAAGAAACTTTCACTTTAGGTTTGGATGGTTTAACAGAAAGACTCGAGGAATATAAAAAATTAGGAGCGGTCTTCACCAAATGGAGAGCGGTATATAAAGTGGAGAAAAATCTTCCATCTGCCGCAGCGATTACCGCAAACTCTGTTGGTCTTGCTCAGTTTGCACTCCTTTCACAAAAATCCGGTTTTGTCCCTATTGTTGAGCCGGAAGTTTTAGTTTTAAAAGGCAGTCATGATCTAAAGAAAAGTAAAGTGGTTACAGAAAAAGTTCTCAAAGATGTCTTTCACTGGTTAAAACAATTTGGCGTTAATTTTGACTCAATGCTTCTTAAGCCAAATATGGCGCTTCCGGGTAGAGACTGTCCAAATCAGACGACTGCCAAGGAAATAGCTCGCGCCACGGTTGAAGTTTTGCGCGTTGCAGTTCCCAAACAAGTGCCGGGAATTGTATTTTTATCAGGCGGGTTAACACCTGACGAGGCAACAGAATATTTAAAAACGATGAATAAAATATACAGAAACCTTCCTTGGCAATTGAGCTTTTCTTTTGGTAGAGCCCTTCAGCAAGAAGCTTTAAAAGCCTGGAGCGGAAAATCAAACAATGTTAAAGCAACCCAGGCGGTATTCTTAGTTAGAGCTAAAAAAGTATCTGCAGCCAGAAGCGGAAAATGATACCACTCCACTATCAAAATAAACTTTGATAGCTACGTTAGGTATTGAATCTAGATCTACAATAAAAACTAAAATACCCAACGAAGCTGTCAAGTTAAAAGATGGTTGACAGCGAAGTGGTATGAAAAACTGTATCTTCTGCCAAATTGTTGCCGGAAAGTCTCCTTGTTATAAAGTCTATGAAGACAAATCATTCCTTGGTTTTTTAGATATCTATCCCCGAGTGAAGGGCCACACTCTTGTTATACCTAAAACACACTACAAATGGACTTATGATGTTCTGGAATATGACAAATATTGGTTAGTCACATTAAAGCTGACCAAAGCTCTGCAAAAAATTTTTAATACAGATTGGATTACTCATTTCACTTATGGAGCCATTCCTCACGCTCATATTCATATCTTGCCCCGAGTTGCTTCAATTTCACGTGAGCCCAGTGAGTTGGATATAGTACCCCCTCATATAAATTTTAGTAAGGAGGAGATGCAGGAAATCGCAGAAAAAATAAGCTGCGAGTTAAAAAACTTGAGTTAGTCAAATTTAATAATCTTATTTTTGCTTAAGAAATTTTTGATTGCTGTGTAGATTAATTTATGTCCTGCTGCGGTCGGATGAACACCATCGTATAATAATTTTTTATAATCAATTTTCATCCATTTATTAAAAATATCTAAAAAACTGACATTACTTTCTTTACAGATATGCTCTGCCAATTGGTTATATTGCTTTATTAATTTATTTTTGTAAGACCTCTCAGGAGCCCAAGGTATTGGGTCAACCTTTGATTCGTCGATAGGAGTTAAACCAAGAAAAACAACATTTTTAGTATATTTTTTGGCAATCTGAAAAATTTTTATTATATTTTGCTTAAAATTTTGGGGTGGGACTCGATGTATTTTTTTGTCGTTTATCCATTGCGAATCGTTTAGACCAATACTTATAATAGTCAAAGCATTTCCGCTTAAAATTCTTTGTTTAGTCTCAAACTCGATACGCCTAAGAAGATCTTTAGTTGTGTTTCCGACAATGCCTAAATTAAATACATCCCAATCTTCTTTTAGCTTACCAGATAAATAAAGGCTGTCTAAATATTTCCTTAAGCGATTAGCCCAGCCCCCTTCTTTATCCCATAAGCCTTGAGTGATGCTGGCTCCGAAAACTAAGATTTGTGGCATGTTTTAGCTTGGAAAAAATTTATAAGTCGATAACAAATTCATAAAGGATACTAAAAAAAGCTCCAGCTGCGAAATACCAGATTAATTCAGTTACTGGAATGTTGCCTAGAACCTTTATATCCCAGACAGTATTGTTGAGAAGCCAATATTTTTCAAAAAAATCTGGAGTTATAATTAAATTCAAAATCAAATGATAGATAGGCAGTATTAATATTGGTAAAAATAGAGAAGTGGTTAGTGAAACTTTGATTAGATCTTTTCTTTTAAGCATTATATAAAAAGAACTTATTAAAAATATAAAAGAACTAGCAAAAATAGAGTTTATTTTTAGCAAATTATTTAAAATAATCATCAGAAATATAATAGCCGCAACAAATAATATAAGTCTTGGGTTAAAAAGAAATTCAAATATAGAAATTGATCTTGTTTTATTTTTTTGTTTTTTATTGAAGATAAAATAGTATAAAGATGCGCATATTCCCACAGTAGCAAAACCAAATAAGAAATCTTCAAGAGAAACTTTAGCAATACCCAGAAGAGATGGTGGTCGCCAATAATCGGCAAAATACCAAATTTCAGCAATTGGGCCAAAAACACCGCCAAAAACACTTATTTCAATCATCTTCTTTCTTAAATCTTTCCTTAGGAGAAAAATAAAAATCCAAATAGATAGAAGTAAGATACAACCAAAAAGATAGATATATTTTTCCACTCTCTACGTATTTTAATTTAGATTATATTAAAGTATAGCACCTAATATTCCAATAGCTAATAATCCAACGGCGCCATAGCCGGCTACTTTCCAAAGAGTTTCTTTCTTTATGCCTAAAAATTTATCGTCTTTTTCAGAATTTGCCATATTAAGATTTCAACTTGGTTTTCTGATTGATATTTGGATTTTGTAATGATCTATTTTAAAGGATCAATTCCGCCCTTATTCCATGGATGACAGCGTATAATTCTTTTAAATCCTAAAAAAAGTCCCTTTACACTTCCGTATTTTTCTACTGCTTGATAGGTATATTCTGAACAAGTTGGAACAAATCTGCAAACCTTGTCAGTTAAAAATAATTGCCGAGCGATTGCTCCGTGGAAAAAATTTGTTTTCTGGTAAAAACGGATTAGAGTTAAAATAACTGATTTCATAGAGTAAATTGTATACAATATCCATATGAAAATTTCGGTTTTAACGCTATTTCCCAAAATGATTTCGGGTTTTTTTGAGGAAAGCATTGTAAAACGGGCGCAAGAGAAAAAATTGGTACAGATAGAATTAGTTAACCTACGTGATTTTGCTATCGATGATTATAGAAGTGTTGATGATCGACCGTATGGAGGAGGAGCAGGAATGATAATGCGAATTGATGTTATTTATAAAGCTTTGGTTTCTGTCATCCCGAACTTGCTCGTCCCTCGAAGCCCGAAGGACGAAGTGGGATTTCGGGATCTGTCATCTAAAAAACAGATGCTGAAACGAGTTCAGCATGACAAGGTTAAAACAATCTTAACCAGCCCCAAAGGAAAAGTATTCGATCAACAATTAGCAGTTAATTATTCAAAATTAAATCACTTAATAATAATTTCCGGACACTATGAGGGAGTGGATGAGCGAGTAAGAGATTTTGTTGATGAGGAGGTTTCCTTAGGAGATTTTGTTATGACCGGAGGAGAGATAACCGCTTCGGCGATAGTTGATTCTGTTGTCAGACTTTTGCCTGGTGCTTTAAAAAAAGAAGAAGCAACGGTATTGGAAAGTCTTATGAGTATTTCGATTAAACACTTAATCGAAATAATTGGAGGGAATAAGCTTGTAAATAAGCTATCCGAAAAAGGGGTGAAAGAAGTAAAGTTATTAGAATATCCGCAATATACAAGGCCTGAAAATTTTAAAGGAAAGAAAGTTCCAGAGGTTTTGCTTTCGGGAAACCATAAAGAGATTGAGAAATGGCGATTAAAAAAAGCTTTTGAGGAAACGCTTAAAAAAAGACCAGATTTACTTTCGTGATTTAAATCACATTTGTTATTGAAAAATAATTTAAAAAGTGAGATAATATTTCTGTTATCAATTAGAAAAGATAATTCTATGCAATTTACAAAATATTCCCCAAAAACCTTTAGTAATTCGCTTTACTCGATGAAGGGAATTTCTAAAAAAACCATTGAAGAGCATTTAAAGCTTTACCAGGGGTATGTCACAAAGTATAACGAAATAATGGAGAGGTTGGTTAATCTTGGGGACGACGAGTACTCCAAAGCAAATCAAACCTATTCGCTGGTGCGGGAGTTAAAAGTTGAGCTCACATTTGCCTACGGAGGTGTGGTAAATCACGAAATTTATTTTGGTCATTTGGGCGGGAAAGGTGGAGAGCCAACAGCCGGCGTGTTAAAACAGGTAAAAAAAGACTTCGGTTCTTTTGAGACTTATAAAAAAGACATGAAAGCAACAGGAATAGCAGCTCGTGGATGGGTCTGGACTGCATGGAACTCTAGGGAGATGAGACTTTTTAATTATCTGGGCGATGCGCAAAATACCTTTCCAGTCTGGTATTCAACGCCTATAGTGGCACTTGACACCTACGAACACGCTTATTTTATTGATTACGGGGTAAATAGAGGCAGCTATATCGACGCATTTTTCGAAAATCTAGATTGGAATACGGTAGCAAAAAATTTTGAAGTCGTCGCCGAGTCATTAAAATAGCTTACTTTAAAGAGCCAATTTTGTAGATGAACCATTTATCTTCCTGAGAAAGTAGAATATAGATAGCCATTTTTGATACAGAATATTTGTAGTTTGGACTCTCATTCTTTAGATAATTTTTAACTTTTATGAAGTCTTCGCTACTCAAATCTTTATAAGCCAGAGTCGTATGAAAATGAAAGGAAGGACCTTCAAATTCACTGGGTTTTATGCTGTGATTTTTATCTAGAAATTCCAGAATATTTGAATGAAGATTAGTTAAGTCTTTATTTTTTTCTATATCTAAAAAGGCTACGTTTGGCTCAAAGTAATTAATTTTGTTTAGCCTAATTGTAAAAGGATGAATCGAATTTACCAATTGATCGAAATATTTTTCAAATGGACTAATGTCTTTTATTTCAAATCCATATTTAACTGTAATGTGGGGTTCTAATTGCAATGCTTGTTTTGTATTAACCAGTCGAGAAAGATTTGTTTGAAGTCTGCGGGTATAGTTATACAACTCTCCATCAAGTAGAATGACATAGGCGATTTCCATAAAAAAATTTTATCATAAATAGAGCGTTGTAAAATTTAGACTATTTTGGTATACATATTACCTATGATTTCGTTATCTTCTGTCACAAAGAAATTTAAAAATAAAACTGCGGTTAACAATATATCTTTCAAAGCTAAGGAAGGCGAGATAATCGGATTTCTTGGGCCAAACGGCGCTGGAAAAACTACTACAATGAGATTGATTTTGGGATATCTCACTCCAACAGAAGGAAAAATTTTTATCGATAATCTCGATCCAATTGAAGAAAGAGTTACTCTTCTTAAGAAGATCGGCTACCTGCCGGAAAACAATCCTCTCTATCAAGAAATGAAAGTAGCAGAGTACCTAAATTTTATTGCTCAGGTTAAGGGAGTGGATGGACTTGAGGATATCGCAATACATGTTGGTTTAAAAGAAGTAATGGATACGAAAATAGAAGAACTGTCTCGCGGTTACAAACAGAGAGCTGGACTGGCTGCAGCTCTTCTTGGCGATCCTTCGATTTTGGTTCTTGATGAACCAACGTCCGGGCTTGACCCCTTAGAGCAGGAGAAAATTAGAAGCCTCATCAAAAAAATATCAAAAAATAAAACGATTATTTTCTCAACCCATATCTTATCAGAGGTTGAGGACGTGGCCAATCGCTTGATAATAATCGATAAGGGAAAAATCGTATTTGACGGTAAAAAACCAAAAGGAAAAGGAGGAGTGGAGAGATTATTCAAAAAATTAGTTAAAAGTTGATCATTTGTCATGCTGAACTAGTTTCAGCATCTGATTTTTAGATAGCAGATCCTGAAACCAAGTCTGACTTGGTGAAATAAATTCAGGATGACATACAAAAAATGAAACACTTATACAGAAAAGAACTAAACTATTATCTCAACAATCCCATCGGTTATATCATTGTAGTTCTATTTGCCGTCTTCGCCAACTTTCTTTTCGTTAAAGATATTTTTATCGTTGGTTCAGCCTCGATGCGGCCCTTTTTTAGCCTATTACCTTGGTTGTTTTTGGTTTTTATTCCGGCTCTAACTATGCGAATCCTGTCTGAGGAAAAGCGTATCAACACGATCGAGATTCTTTTGACACTGCCTGTATCAGAAGCGCAAGTTGTTTTAGCAAAACTTTTGAGCTTATTGACTATGGTTGGTATCGGGCTTTTATTGACATTGGGACTTCCTGTTTCTTTGTCTTTTTTGACGCGGATATATCTGCCAGAGATTTTAGTTGGTTATCTAGGTAGTATTTTTTTGGCTGGATTTTTTATTAGTTTGTCCATGTTTTTTTCATCTCAAAGCAAAAATCAGGTGGTGGTGTTTTTGGCATCTGCTATAACACTATTTTTCCTTTTGGTTTTAGGGACAGAGTTTACCGCAAATATTTTGCCAAGAAGTGTTCAAGATTTTTTGGTCTATTTTAGCCCCGCCAATCATCTCCAGAACTTTATCAAAGGCGTGATTGATTTTAGATCGGTCGCTTATTTTTTAAGTCTCACTCTAATGTTCGTTTTTTTGACTGTAGTTGATTTAGAAAAGAGAGGTTAATATGTTTAAAAATCTCAAAAAGCTAAGTCTGGTAAAGATCTTTAAGTTGCAAGGCAGAGAAAGACAAGTGATTTATGCTGTAGTTTTTGCTCTTTTTATAGTCTTAAATCTTTTAGTTTCTGGTTTGTCTTTGCGCTATGATGCCTCATTTGGCAAGGCCTATACTTTGTCTGACTCGACAAAAAAAATCCTTCGCAATCTTGACGATATAGTCAATATCAAGTTTTTTGCCTCGTCTGATCTTCCTACAAGACTGATTCCTCTAAAAGCTGACGTTACGGACTTGCTTTCCGAATACAAAAAAGAAGGTAAGAACAATGTTCAGCTCAAAGTTCTTGATCCCAAGAAAGATCAAAGCGCAGCCACAGAGGCTAGAGAAGCAGGCGTACCAGAGCTGCAGTTTTCGCAACTTGAGAGAGATAAATACGCTGTAACCGCTACCTATTTTGGCATAGTCTTATCTTACAGCGGAAAATCTGAAGTTCTTCCCCAGGTGACGGAGCTCGAGAGTTTGGAATACAATCTAACTGCGTCAATATATAAACTAGTTAGGAAAGAGTTAGTGAAGATAGGGATGTTGGGTTATGAGGATTCTTTTGACACAACTCAAGACAAAATAGCAAATTTAAGAAAAATTCTGTCTCAACAGTTTGATATTGAGAATCTAAATATTTCTTCAGAGTCTACCACGAAATCGATAGACGCTTCTTTTAAAACCGTATTGGTGTTTGATACCAACGCTAAAAAGTATGACGATAACGAATTAAAACTTCTTAAGGCCTATTTGGAAAAAAAAGGCAAAGCGATTTTTTTTGTCGATGGCGTCTGGGTGTCGGAAAGTCTTACTACTTCTGCCGCTGACCACAGCCTTTTTTCCCTTCTTAAGGAATACGGAATTAAAATTGAAAAAAATCTTGTTTTATCTACTTCGGCTGAGTTGGTCAATTTTGGCGACAGCCAGATTTCGCTTCTTCTTCCTTATCCTTTCTGGATCAGGACAAACAATTTTAACCAAAAAGTCTCCTACCTGAGCAATGTTTACCAGCTAACATATCCTTGGGTTTCCTCACTAAGACTGGAAAAAAAGAAAGACATAGTAGCGCAGGCATCAGTTAAGACAAGCAACAGATCATGGGAGCAAAAAGATAACTTTGTCTTAAACCCGCAAACAATTACGCCACCCCAGGAGAAGGATTTTAAGGAATTTATTGTTGGCGCGGAATCAACGAAAAAAAATGCTGGTAAGATAATAG
>MGAI01000019.1 GCA_001789695.1 Candidatus Roizmanbacteria bacterium RIFCSPLOWO2_01_FULL_37_16
TAAAATAGGAGAATTAGCAATTAATTGCTTGAAGAAGACTACTATAGTAATTACAGATATTAATCGCATGATTACTTCAGAGTTATTTATAGAATTCTTACTCTTAGATTCCCAGGGATTTAGAAAATCTGTGTCACTGGATTAGTAATCGGCGAAAATCTTTCCTCAGTCTCTCTTCAAGTTTTCTAGCACAATAAATATGGTTGATTTAAAAAATCTTATACGATCTATCTTGCGTGAAGAGTTACAAGAAGCAAAAGTAGAGAAACAAAAAGAAGACCCTTCTTTAAAACAACAAACAAAAGAGCTTGTTTTAAAAGCACAGGAAGAGGCTTTAAAGATAAAGCAAGAAGCAGAGCGAGAGGTCAGAAAAACTATGCAGGAGAGTTTAGATATCGAAAGACGTTTAGCAACAAGAGAGGAGCAACTGGAGGAGAAAGAAAGACAGATTGGTAGTGAAAAAGCATTTGTCGAAAAACAAAAGCAGAGCCTGGAGCAGCTAAAAAAAGAATATGAGGAGAAACGTGAAATTATTTTACAAAAATTAGAGAAGGTTGCCCAGATGACTAAAGATCAAGCCAAACAACTTCTCATCTCTGGCTGGGAGGAAAAACTAAAAACAGAGATAGCCAAAAAAATAAAACAGAAAGACGAAGAGATTAAACAAAAAGTTGACGAGAAAGCAAAAGAAATTTTAATTGATGCCATGCGTTATGGTGCAACCGATTATGTAGCAGAGTATACGTTGTCTGTTATCAATCTCCCAAATGAAGATTTTAAAGGAAGGATCATCGGCAAAGATGGAAGAAACATAAGGGCTTTCGAGCTTGCAACCGGCGTCGATGTAGATCTTGAGGAGGAGGGAGTGATCAGACTTTCGTCCTTTGACGCTATCAAAAGAGAAGTTGCCAGGCAGTCACTTGAGAGATTGATTAAAGATGGCAGGATTCAACCAGAGCGAATCGAAGAAATAGTAAAAAAAACCAAGCAGGAAGTTGACAAAATTATTTCAAGAGCTGGTGAAGAGTTAGCTCATAATGTAGGTGTTTTTAACTTGCCCCAAGAGATAGTTCATCTTCTTGGCAAGTTTAAGTATCGCTATTCATATGGCCAAAATATGATTTTACATACCTTGGAGGAAACACGGATTGGAGTATCTTTAGCGCATGAACTTAAGGTTGATGTAAACACCGTAAAACTCGGATGTTTGCTTCATGATATTGGCAAGGTAATAACCGAGAAAGAAGGGTCTCATGTCGAACTTGGGGTGGAACTTCTCAAGAAGTACCGTTTCCCGCAAAAAATTATCGACTGTGTTGCTGCCCATCATGAGGATATTCCTTTTACTTCGGTTGAGTCAGTGATTGTCTATATTTCTGATGCGGTTTCTGGTGGTCGTCCTGGCGCACGTCACGAAGATTTTGAGCAGTATCTAAAAAGAATCAAAACAATTGAGGATACAGCTAAATCAAAAAAGGGAGTAAAAGAAACTTACGCACTTCAGGCTGGTAGAGAACTTCGTGTGATAGTAAAACCTGAAGAGGTTAGCGACGAAGAGGCAACTATCTTATCTGAGAAAATTAGAGAAGAACTAGAGAAAAAATTCGATATATTTCCGGGCCAGATAAAAGTGACAGTCATTCGAGAGTATAGAGCTGAGGCAACGACAAAAATCTAATATTAGGATCATCAGATAACTAACTTTCTGACTTTCAGATTTTTCCAAACTTCTGAGTCACTGATGAATAAAAAATCTCCAAAAATTTAGAAAAAATTAAAACTCCGTTTTTTTTGCAATTTATAAAGCTGTAATAATCCAATTTTGATCCAGATTGTTATAATAAGATCATTTAAATATAGATTGACAAGACAGTCAAAACTTTCTATGATGTTTCCGATTGATTGAAAAATCAATCTAAAAATATTATCAGTTATGTTAACGAAGGGCGGTGAAAAAAAATGACTAAGGCAGATTTAGTCGCTCAGGTTGCAAAAAAAGCAGGTCTCACTGCTAAAGCAGCAAAAGATGCTGTCAACACAGTGTTTGGTTCGATATCTGACGCCCTAAAAAGAGGAGAGAAAGTCGTCGTAACCGGTTTTGGTACTTTCATGGTTAGACGAAGAGCAGCCAGAAAAGGAAGAAATCCGCAGACAGGAGCCGAGATCCAAATCCCCGCAACCAAAACACCAGGTTTTACAGCTGGTAAAAGCCTAAAAAGGCTCGTCAAATAAATTCACTATTCGGACAACCCCGACTTAGAGTCGGGGTTGTTTCCATTGATTTTATTTCGAGACAAGGATCAAAATACCTCGCAAGCTTGCTTCGAGGTATTTTATTTAGTATAATAGGAAAATGCTAAAGAAGGTCATAGTCTTTTTTTTCTATCTATTCTTTTTCCTGCTAATTCCTCCAAGGTTTAATTTTTTACAATCTCAACCGGTCAATCTTATTCAGGAAAAAGTAGAGTACAACCTTCCTTACCCTGGAATTCTACCTGATCATCCCTTATTTTTTATAAAAGAGGTCAGGGACAAGATCCTTGAGTTGACGACAAGGAATAACCTAAAAAAGGCCGAACTTTATCTGCTTTTTTCTGATAAACGTGTCGGAATGGCGATGTCCTTAGCCAAAAATGGAAAGGATAAACAAGCGGTTAAGGCGTTTCTTCAAGCAGAGCAATATTTCTTAAAGATTCCTTCCCTTATGGAAACATCTAAAAAACAAGGCGTATCCGCATCCTCTGATCTAATTCAAAGGTTAAAACTAAGCAATGCAAAACATAAAGAAACAGGTGAAGGATTTCTCAAAGATCTTCCCCAAGGTCAAAATGAAGGCGTCAATGATGCCTTAGATTTAAATCAACAGATTAAAAGAAAAATTGAAAAGTTATAATACCCCCAATATTACTCCAATCAACAAGAAGTTCTGTTGAAGTGTCAGCCAATAGTGATCGAATATCCCGGTTAATAAAATAACAAAAAATATATAAGGAGCATTTTTAATTGCCTTTTTTAACTCCTGGAAAAATAAAATACCAAATCCTACTATAGATAAAATCCCAATCTCACTAGTTAAAAGCAAGAATATATTATGGACAGGCTGATTTATCAAACCGGCAAAACGCTCTGGGAATTGATGTTGGACTGGAAGATAGTTGCCTATTCCAACGCCAAAGATTGGATTTTTGGCAATTATGGAAAAAGCATTTTGCATAAGTTGTAGTCTTTTTTTTAGACTCAAAGGATCGGTTGTAGCTTGTAAAAAAACTAGTGATACAACCAACAGTACAAATATACGAGAAGTTAAACACAACTTGCAGGTTTTTTTAAGGTGGCTTTTCCACAGATATATAAAATTAAAAAGAAGATAAGTTGCGATAGCAACTTTTGAAAAGGAAAGAAATATTAGTAGACTACAAACAAGAAGCAAGATGTTTTTAGCAAAAGTATTGGTAAATTTTTTGCTGGTTAGAATAAAAAAATAAATGAGCAGGTAAAATCCGGCCAATGAATTTGGATGAGAAAATGTCCCGTAGGGCCGCAAAATTTCAACGCCATTGAGGGAAGCCTTAGCTACTCCCGGCAGAGATAGGTCGAGCGGTCTTTCTCCAAAAAAATAAAGCAACCCTTGAAGGGAATGTTTGTTAATAAATTGGGCTGTTGCAAGAAGCAGTTCAAAAACTGCGCCAATTAAAAAGCCAGAAAGTAAAAGTTTTTTAGATAACCGCGCTTGTCTAAAAATAAAAAGAATACCTATTATTTCTAGGACTTTAATGTATCGGTATACAGATATAAAGATATTTTGAGAAAATAGTAAATTAATAAGCAGAATCAATAATAAGATAAGAATTTTTTTATTAATAAACCATCTAATAACGGATTTAAGATTTAAAAATATAAGAATTAAAGCAAGAATATCAGTAAGATAAATTGTTGGCGCAAGATAGTCTACTCTAACTCCTGAGAGATAAGAAAAGTCAAAGAAGAAATGTTTACCAAGTTGGGTAGGAAGAAAGAGGATAAATAATAACAATAAAACATTGTTAAATTGCATGAGCCACGTTTGACATGGTTTCATTGTCACATTGTTAAAAAAGGCTGGGTTGGGATTCGGATTTTTTTTCTTCGCTCTTTGTCTTTTCATCTTTAAAAATTTTCACAATACCAAATACTCCGTCATAACCGGGGTCAACAAAGACTTTTCGTTCCCTAACAATTTCTATAGCTTTTCGAAGTTCTGAACCAGCATTTTTTTCGATTTCCTCGTACGATTTTTTTAAAAGAATATCAAACTCAGTGGCAAAGGTTGAGGTAAGCCGTTCGTATTCGCGAAGCGCCTTGATCTGTGAACCGTTGTTGGTCTCAGTAAGAATTTCAAGAAGCGGAATCAGAGAGACAAAAGGTCTTCTTCTTTCTTTATCATAAACGAAGGTTACATCATAGCCATTTTTTAAATACAGAAGATCGTTGTGGGTAAGGATTTTATAAGAAAGATCTATCACCCTGTTTTCAACTCCTATGGTCAAAGGCTGATGGCAGACCGGACAGACGACTCCTTTTTCCTTGACTTCTTGGGGGTTATATTTTATCCCACAGGCGCGGTGGCCGGACCAATGATATTTGCCTTCTTCGGGGAAAAATTCAATGGTGTAACCGATTTTTAGTTTTCCATCAGGTTTTTGTTTTATAGCGTCAGCGATGTCTTGGTATGAAAAATTGTTGATTGTTGATTGTTGATTGTTACTTATAAAGACCGTTGCTTCGCGGCCGAGCTTGGGTCCAGAGTGAGCGTCAGAGAAGGAAAGAATCGAGCGACTTTCCAATTCTTTAATCTGCCAATTTAAGATAGGATCGCTGGACAATCCCGTTTCAATGGCGTAGATATTACTCGATAAATTTCCGAAACATTCTTCTATCGAGTCAAAGCCTGATTTGGAACCGTAGAGCGAAAACCACGGTGTCCAGACGTGAGCTGGTACAAAAAGAATATTTTTGTCAATGGTCAAAACCATTTCCAAAAGATCTTTAGAGGAAATGCCGACGATCGGTCTACCATCTGACATGAGATTGGCTCCGCGGCGCTGGAATTCCTTGATGATTTTTTCACAGGTTTCGATTGAAGGAGAAAAAATAAGATTATGCACTCTTCTTACTTTTCCACCCTGGCTGTAAATACTGGAAATTTCCGTCGATAGTAAAAAATTGACATTCGTGGAGATGGGCAGCTCTGTCCAATCTTGGTTCAAGGAAAAAATCCCAGGTGATTTCTCTTTTAATTTAGTTTTGATTTCCCTAAACCACAAGGGATGAGTCCAGTCTCCGGTTGCCACCAGATTTATGCCTTTTTTGACTGACCAGCGGGCGATTTCCTCCAGATCCATTTTTGGCGAAACAGCACGGGAATATTTGGAGTGGAGTTGTAAATCCGCAATAATCTGCATGAAGTTTATTTTAACAAAATTAAAAAAGTTAGGATAAAATAGAGGTATGAATCAGCTGCAGATCTTAAGAAAAATGACTGGAGTTAAAAGATTGGAACAAGCATTTAAAATGTCTGATTTTACGCTAGAGTTGGCTAAACAAAATATTCGAGAGAGTCTTGGTAAAAAGGCTAATCCCAAAAGAATTGCTCAAGAATTAAATAAAAGGTTGTATAAAAATTCTCCAAAAAATTATTTACCGAAATATCCACACAGAAGTAATTTGACACCAGTCAGACCATAGATCATAATAAAAGTAGATGAATAAATTCCGCATCTTGCTAGGAGCAAACTTCCTACTTTTGCTTGCGGTGGGCGTTTTTTATTTGGCTCCACAATTCAAAAACAGATTAAGAAATCAAATCTGCACCCAAGAAGCCAAACTTTGCCCAGATGGATCTTCGGTTTCTCGCACCGGGCCAAACTGTGAATTTCCTCCGTGTGACGTAGGATTAACTCCAATTCCCTATCCAATCTCTGATATCTATGAAGATTGGTTAACCCATATAGATTTACAGGGAAGATTTTATTTTAAGTATCCTCCTCAATGGTATTTAGTTAAAGGAATCAATAATGAGGAATCAATTACACTTTCTAATTTTGATGTCGAAAATACTTATACAAAAAATCCTGTTGAAAAAATTAGATTAGATATTAATATAGAAAAATCAAATCAAACGCTTGAAGAATTTATAAAAGGGTTTATTAATTATGAGTCTAAATACTTAGAAGAAAAGATTATTACAGATGGAATAACTGGAATAAAAGTAAAGTATAGAGGACTTGGAAATTCAATATTAATTAGTTACAGGATTAATACGGATATTTTTTCTTTATCAATAGACGACAATGAAGATTCTGAAAAATTTCTTAATCAAATTCTCGCTACTTTTAACTTTATAGATCAAAAACCAGCGCTTGGTAGAGCTAATTGGAAAACTTTTACCAACTCAACTTATAAATATTCCATTTCTGCTCCGGAAGATTTTAGTTTGCAATTATGTAAAGAATGTAATCCACCAGAAATAAACTTCGGTTTATATAATTCTGAAAGGACGATTGAAGTCGGCGCGGAATATGCTCATCAATGGAGTTTGACCGCTAACATGTCTTCCACTCCTATTCCTGTCAAGAATCTTGAAGTAATAATTCAAGGAAAAAAATATCAACCAGAAGAATATTTTGATCAAACCTACAAAAGATACATATTTAAGATTGATAATATAGAAAATAACGGACAATTCTCTCAAATAAGTCTTTCGGGGGGTTATTCATCCTTAAACGAAGCTAATCTTGTTTCAAATATCATCTCAACTTTTAAATTTTTAGATCAAAGTCAGGAAACTGAAAATTCAGATTGGAAAAAATATACAGATTCTACTTATAAATTCTCAATTAAATATCCTCCAGATTGGGAATTAAAGGAAAATGAGAGCATTGAAGGATTGACATATAATTATACAAAGATTAGTAAGAGAGAGGGAGATTTAATGGTAAGGATTGCCATTGTTCCTTTAACTACCCCTGATGAATTCTTAGAAAACACTTCTTTAAAAGAGGACCGTACTTACAGATATTTCCGCTTCAACAACCTTAATGCAACAGAAGTAGAGGTGCCTGCGATGATGAGTGAAAAAATAATTTTTATTGATAAAGGGAATAAAACCTTTATTTTATTTAGAGATTATAGTACAGATGAGGAAGACCTAGAGATTCTTACTCCAATAATATCCAGTTTTGATTTCTTATAGTATCAATTAGTAACCGTCACAAGCAATCAGGGTATTGTTGAAAAGACGATTGTTGACACGGTTTAGTCTTTAGATCATAATAAAAGTGATGACAAAACTACGTATATTACTGGGAGCAAACTTACTGCTTTTACTTGTAATCGGCGCTTTTTATCTAGGTCCGCGATTTAAAAGCAGACCTGGAAATCAGATCTGCATCCAGGAGGCTAAACTATGTCCTGATGGATCTTCTGTTTCTCGTAGAGAACCTAACTGTGAATTTGCTCCCTGCCCAGCAGTATTTAATGACCAGGTGCCAAATAAAATTAATCCGAGTTTAGCCGAATGGTTAAGAACAGCAAAAGATGATGACACAATTAAAATAACATTGTGGATTAAAGAAGAGAGTACTGACTTTAAGCCTACAAGACCAATACCGGGTCAAATTACCGATCCGAAGGAAATTGACGATTTTCTTAAAAAAGTCGATCAAGCAAATGCAGAAAGGGTGAAAAAAGCGGTTAAGCCTGTTGTAGAGAGATTAAATAGCTTAGGTTATACGGTGGAGACTAATACGGGCGCCCCAATAATCTTTATGACTGCCACTAAAAAATTTATACTCGAACTGGCAACCTGGGATGAAGTTTTAAGCATTGATAGAGGGGATATAGTAGCTGTACCTTTATAGATCTTTCTTCAATCTTTTAAATAAATATAAGTTGTAGGTATCATTCAACTTCCATTGTTTTAATTTTATATTGGGCTTAAAGGTATTGACTTCATAGGCGGGATTATTAAAGATATTTTCGTCTTTATTGATAACGAATAGATATTCATTGTGATAGTAATCGTCGTAATTTAGAGGATAATTATCCAGCTTCAGATGATATTTTATGACCACAGAAAGGTTATCGTAAGTGAGATTGACAACATTAAAATTCTTGAGATCCTCTTTTTTAATGATCTGATAAGCCTTTTTTTCCATCAGATAATTCCAATTGGGAGACATGCCGAAGGCGTTTTTGGGTTTGGGTAGATAGAGAAAGAGATCGAGGCTAAATAAAGCTAGTCCTAAGATAATTAGAGTTTTTGCTTTGAGGAATTTTTTATAAATCGGAGATGAGATGATTAAGAGAATGAGACTGATCGAGAGATAGCGGTGAGGGATAAAAAAGAAGTCGGAAGGTTTTTTTGAAAACTTAATATATTCTGCCAAAACTTTAAAATTATAAAATTGATTCTTCACTTCAAAAACGATCATAGGAAAATAGCCAAGGATTAATCCGATTGACATAAGGAAAATTTTTGGGATTTTATTTTGTGTCTTCCAAAGATAATATATCGATAAAATGAAAATCAAAACGATTATTTGATAGTGAAACTGGAGAAGGATACCAGCCATGACGAAGACAAAAAAAAGAAAAATATTTTTTTTGAGCTTTTTATAAAAACCCATCAATAAGACCAAAAGCGGAAGCAATGATAGCTGGTAGACTGGTCCAAAGAAAAAGCGCGTGAAGTCGATAAAATAAGGAAGAAGTGTATATATAAGGAGGATAAATATTGCAGTCTTTCGCTCGGATAATAGTTTCACTCCAAAATAGAGCGGAATCAGCATTAATCCATTTAAAAACATCAGAAAATAAGACGACAGAATCGGGTCAAAGCGGCCAATAAGCAAAAAAATAAGTTGGAAATAATAATTGATCGATCCCTGAAGGATCTGTTTGCCATTGGCAATTAGCGAACTGCCCGGCCCGACCAGAGTTATTTCCTTATTTTTCCAGATTTCCAAAACCCTTGTCGAACTCCAGGCTTGGTCAAAGGAGAAATTCAGATGTTCTTTGAAATTGACAGAGCGAAGGAATATAAATAAAAACAAAAAGAACAAAATAAGTTTAAAGTCTTGGTTTTTCATATCTTAGATAGCTACTTAATAAATATAAGAATAAAATAAGATTGATTAAAGCTAATGCGTAAACAATAGTTGGGGAATAAAGAATGCTTGTGATAAAAGCCAATTTGGGCACGGACCAACTATGATAGTGGTTAAGAAAGCTCATTATTGAAAGCAGGAAGTACCATTTTAAAAATCCCGGTTTTTTTAGAGTCAGCAAAAGTAAAAAAGGCAGGGGAAGAAGCGAGTATCTCTCATGCATCTTGGTTAAAAACAAAAATGCAGCGAAAGCAATTAGAAAAACTGCATAAAAAATATTTTGGTGACTGTCATTCCCACGAAAGTTGGAATCCAGTAATTTTCTAGATTCCTGCTTCCGCCACGTCCGACGTGGCTTCCACAGGAATGACATTAATAATCGGTAAATAATCAGTATGATAAAAAAACCAGTTATTAAATACCCCCAGATTTGATAAGGAATTCCGAAAATAAAAGGTGCGGTATCTTTAATGCCCGTAAATCCCTTAATTAAAACCCAAAAATTAAAGGCTCCATTGGTAACATACGGTAGACTTTGTGCTGCCAGGATTTTTTCCGAATAAATAGAGTAGGGGAGTAAAAAATTATTTAAATTTTTTAGAAAAGGTAAAAAAGAAATTAAAAAAATAAAATTAGAGATTAAAAAAGTTTTAAAAAAATTAATTAGGGAATATTTATAAATAAAAAAAATAATATAAAGAGGAAGATAAACAAAAGCGGTCGGTTTTACTAAAAGAGCCAAAGTAAAAACAAGACCGCTTAACAGGTAGCGTTTGTTAAAAAGTAAAAGGTAAAAAGAAAATAAAACAAAAAAGATGGGGATTATATCAATCTGTCCCCACAAGGAGCTGTTATAGAAAAAAGCCGGATTGAAAAGCACGAAACTTACGGCAAGAATTGCAACCATTTTATTTTTGGCTTGTCCTGAGCGAAGTCGAAGGACAATAAGAAAACAAAGCCAAGCTATTCCTAAATCGGCAAAAACCGCCGGCAATTTCATCACAGCGGCTAAAAAAGTCCGACTCTGAATAAAAAAAATAAGTTTGGATGGAAATAGTGGAAGAGCGATATTTATCTGCCAGGCAATTTTTTCGATGATCGATTGAAGCGGATAAAACAGATAAAAAATAAAAATTGCTAGGGGCGGATAGTTGGGATAAATTGTGGCATAGACTTCTGAAGACTGTTTTTCGTAAAATCCGGCAAAACCACTCTGCCATAAATCTTTTGCCCAAACAATATGATTATGGACGTCCCAACTGTAGTCTAGAAAAAGAAGCGACAGTCTCAAAAATAGTCCCAGGAACAAAATAAGATAAAGTGGTTGTTTTTTTAGCAGTTTTCTGAACATTATGATCGTATATTCTATCTAAATCTGAGAAGAAGCATATTGATTAAAATCCACAGAAATATTCCTAAGATCAAACTAATGGTCAAAGCAATAATCGGTCTGGGGATATAGTAACCTAAGACTTTTTGGGCTACACCGCTGAAGTTGTTTCGGTTCAGATAAACGCCGGCGCCGATTGCAACTAAAAGAAAAAGAACCTGAAAGGGTATCTGATCCATATCAATTAAAGTATAGCAAGTAAAAATAGTATATTGAAATATTGGAAACGCTAACAATAAGAAAAATTTTTAATCAAAATGTTGGATATGTAGATGTAGCTGATCCGAGGTCACAAGTTGGTGGAGTTGTGGTTAAATTTGAAGAACCAATAATTCCAGAAACTAGTACAGCCGCAATTCGAGCTAACTGTCATCTGGACCATAATTCTGAGACTTTTGCCGGTCGTTGTCCTGCTCTTTCAAACGGAATCTATTGTCATGCTATCACCTTTTTATTTTCCTGTCGTGGATTAGTTGCTTGGAAAGGCGGGCCAATTGCTTGTGGTAAAGCTCCAGATCTTGAGGAAAAATTAGTTTCTTTGACACTCTAATAGGATTTTATTTGGTAAACTTATATTAGATTTACTCATAAATATTTTTATTGGTAATTTAAATGTCAATATGGATAATCAAAACACGCCTTTTTCCGAAAATATGAAGCAGCCTACCCTGGCTGGACTTTTTATTATCTTACTTATAGGAGCAGTCATCGGCTTTCAGCTTGGCAAGTGGTCTGTAAAACAAGATGCATCTCCGATATATCCCACCAGAGGCGTTTTTCCCAGCGAGAAAGTCTGCACACAAGAGGCCAAACTTTGTCCTAATGGATCATATGTAGGTAGGACTGGACCAAATTGTGAGTTTGCGCCATGTCCAACTGCGGACTTGTCAGCCGCTCCGACCAGCGTGGTAAAGGACGGATGTGTCAGAGCAGGTTGCAGTAGCGAACTATGCGTTGATCAATCGCAGGCAGATATTGTAACTACCTGTGAGTTAAAAGAAGAATATAGTTGTTTGAATAGTTCAATCTGCGAAAAGCAGCCCGACGGAGAGTGCGGTTGGACCCAAACTCCCCAATATCTTCAGTGTCTGACAAATTATAAATAACGAAATCTTTTGACTACTTTTGAATTCCAAAAAAGTATTAGAGGATAAAGAGCCAACACACCAGCTAAAACATAAAAAATATAATAGGGCACGGGTTCAAATATGAAACTCAGAAATAGCAAAAATAATCCTAATGATCTTCCCAAAGCCAACATGAGCTCTCTGGCTGGGATGGCGATTTTGAGATTGGGGTGCGAGTCTACGACTAAGGCAGTTGAGACATTCCAAAAGATTGGCAGCAAAAAGGAAAGAGATCCGGTTACTATAGCCCAGCGATAGATGCTGCCAGTAGCGGAGGTAAAAAATAAAGTAATAATCAACATGGCGATAGTTAAGGGATACAGGAAAATCGCTCTTTTTTGAACTCTATCTGTAAGTCCTCCCAACAATAGATTTGCGACAATACCGATTAAGGAAAGATAGGTAAGATATATTCCGTATTCAAGGGGAGTTTTGATAAAGTAAAGCGTAAAAATTGGGACCAGTCCAATAGGTAAAGCCTCCCAGACGCCTTCAATTAAAATAAGTAAGCGGGTTGCCTTTATTTCTTTAAGTCCGCTTACCAAATTGTACTCGAGCTGAAAATTTGGCTGTTTGCCGGCAGAATTAAAAGCAAGTATAAAAAATACTCCGGATAGAATCCAAAAAAAATTTTGATTTCGGAATAATATAAATCCAGCTAGTATTGGACCAACAATACTTATAAAGGTTGGGAGGCTAAACATCAAAGCAGAGCTATAGCCTCTTTTTTCTTTTGGTGTTTCTTCAAAATGGGCGATATTATAAAAAACGTAAAAAAAATATAAGGCAAGGCCGCTTAGGGCTGAAGCCAGATAAAGCTGGAGAGGGCTATATATTTTTATGACGAGGAAAATAAATAGAATTTGACAGATAATAGCCAGCTTCCAAGCTAGTTTTGAACGAAAGACAGTAAGTTTAAATAAGATTAGAGTTTGGGCAAGAAAGAGAATGATTTTTGCCAGCATCATCTGGCTTAGAGATAGTCCTTGAGCTAAAAAATGGGTAGGCAGAACCGATTGGCTAAAACTGGTAAACCAGAGATAAGCAGAATAAAGAAAAAATAAATTTAAAAATTTTTTATTTTGCATTTCAAAAGCTATTCTAACAGATCTAGGCTGGCTTAATAAATTAGAAGTTTATAGGAAAGCATGTTTGAGGTTGGACTTAGAATTTATACTCCACAACCACCGCCTTGAGCTGGAGGTTGTTCTTGGACGCCACTTTCGACCAGCCATTTTTTTACAGTCTGAGCACCATTGGCTGAAAAGAACTCGTTGCTTAAGAAAGTTTTGGCGTCAATATCCTTAAATTCTTTTCCCTCTTTACTTTTAAAGTAGAGCGCAACGTCGAAGGCATTGGCTGGGAACCAATACGAGTTTATATATTTGCCAGCTTCATACATCTCCGACGCAGTTGCTCCTTGAGCGGCCATAAGTTCAAATATACCCAAAAGCGCCATGCCGTGATTGCAATCTGGAAAAGCTGTGGAGTTTCCACAGCAGGGCCGATAGACATTTGAAGCAACCTCATTTACCAGCTTTTCCTGATCTTCGCTTAAAGGAACGATTGCTCTTTTGGCATAATAGTCCATTGGATTTCCACTTTTGGTCAGGGTCCAACCTCCGGTTGAGGCAAAGCCACCTACCTGTCCTTCTCCGTATTTGACTATATCGCCTTCGGTCAAAATCTTGGTTTGATTGGCTAAGCCAAATGCCCAGAAGAAATTCAAAAAAAAATAAGAGCTTTCCGAAGTTATTTTGATTTTTTTATCTGATCCTTTGCTTAAAATTTCAAGCTGTTCCTCATTTAACGGTTGACCGGAATCAGCATAGGTTTTTTTAAATTTTTCAAGGTCTATTACTCCCATCTCGATCATCTTTGGCCCAATATCACCATATTTGGCATTAAGCTGGTAACCTTCGGGTGGATTGATTTTTGCGAATATATCGGCTGCCTGACCTTGATTTTTATCTTTATTTAGGTTGACAGAGGGAGAACTAGTTTGCGTTTGCAGACGCCAAGATATGGGAAGCCTGGGAAGAGCATAAACGGTTAGAACAAATAAGACAAAAACCAGGAGAGGCTTAAGCTGTGGGAGCGTAGCTTTAGTAATATTAAGCTCAAGACGGCCTTTTTTGAATGAAAGAATAGACTCTTTTGGGAGAGGGCAGAGCCCGCTTATTGGCTTGGCATACTCGTACATGGCATAGAGTAAGATAAGAAGTGACATGAATTTGATCTCAAGCCCGCCAAAAGGCATAGCAGTGAGCGAAGCTGCGATTCCAAGGGTAGGAAGAAGAAAAGCGCTGCAGACAGAACAACCAGTTGCAGCAGCAGAGAAAAGTAGCGACCCTGTGGTCTGCAGTAGTGAAGTTTTAGAAGTTTGCCTCCGTTCCTCGATGACATTTAAAAACATTGAGATCGTCGCTCCAATCAGAATCGCATTTCCTAAGCTTAAGATTATCTGTGACCAGATATAAAGGAGTGTATTAGATTGCAAAAATGAATCCCAGGTCGTTTTTTGAATGAGAATAAAGTAATAAAGAAAAAGAATATTTATACTAACTGCTAAAGTAATAATCCAGTAGTGTAATTTTGAAAAGGTTTTTTTAAGGCCGATCGCCAAAATAAACGTTGGAGAATATTTATTTTTATCTGTTTTCATAAGGGAATTTTTAAATAGGTAATACTACATAATGTAGTAGGTTGGCAGATTTTTGTCAAGAGAATATTTAACATTCCAAGTGACAATTATGTCCTTTTAAGCAAACAGAAGGCGCTTCATTTTGCTTAGCATACGAGGGCCAGGTGGTTAAAAGGAGAAATGATAATAAAGTTATGAAAGTAAAGAAAGATACAAGTAGATGTTTGACATTGAAGGATAAAACAAATGTTTTTTCTCTCTTCAATATTTTAATTCTATGTTCAAGAGTATCGGCAGGAAAGAATGATACCAAATAAGCTAAAGAAGGAGAAGTTGTTGACCCACATGATATTAATTTTTTGAAAGCGGAAAGCACAATCTTTGGATTTTTAAAATAGTTAAGAGAGTATTGATCGGCATTTGTTTCTTTTTGTCTAATGAGGGATTCCATTATATCTGTAACAATTGGGAACAAGACAAAAAGCCCTCTTAGAAAATTTACTGTTACAGCAAGAAATGTATCTCTATTTATGAGGTGATACTTTTCATGCAGGATGATCGCTTCGATTTCCTTTTTATTCATGAGCGCTAGAAGCTTAGTTGAGAGGTAGACCCTTGGATCCCCGATTCCTAGACAAAATGCAACCGGTTTTGGATTATGGAAGATAATAATTTTACCTTCTAAATTATATTTCAGAGATAATTTTTTAATAAATTGGGGCAGCTTGGCTGTATTTATTTTCTTCTTGAACCTTGAAGTTCTTAACCAGGAAAAAAGAACTTTAGTCAAGGCTGTTGCAATCGACAAAAAAAATAATCCCGCAAGTACGGTGCGAAGATAAGATACAGTTTTTAAAAAAGATATACAAATCCCAACAATATGGCCAATGTTCATAAATTTAATCCTACTTTTTTAGTAGTTGTAATAAGTATTTCTTTTTCTTTCTGGGAAGATGATCTAAACTTTCCGCAAAGGAGGTAATGGCAACATCACCGTACGAATACGTTATTTTTCGCAAAAAAGAGGTGGCGAGATTTTTGATATAAGATTCTTTGGAGATTCTGGGAAAATACCAATAACCTTGCTGATGAATTTTTCGATCAACAAGTTCTTTACCATATAGTCGTTGTAGAATTGTGGCAATAGTTGTGTAAGCGATAGATCTTTTTTTTCTGATTTCATCTACAATTTCTCTGGTAGAGCAACCTCTGCTTCGCCAAACAATATTCATAACTTGTTGTTCTAGTTCACCCAAGGATCTTGTCTTCATTCTACAGAGTGTAGCAGATATTGGATTGATTTCAAAGATAAAAAATCTGCTAAAATTTTCTCATGAAAATTATTAATCGGAAATTTCGAAGAGACTATCAAGAAATTGAAAAATACGAGACAGGGATTGCCTTATCTGGCGCCGAGGTTAAATCGGTGCGAGCCGGAAGAATAAAGCTTGAGGATAGTTTTGTCAAAATATTGGGGTCAGAAGCCTATCTTTTAAATGCTCAAATTCCAATTTATGAGTACGCTCGTCCCCAAGGTTATGAGCTAAGAAGAACAAGAAAGCTTCTTCTTCACAAGCAGGAAATCATACGCTTGAAAACCAAATTGGCAGCAGGCCACGGATTGACAATTGTGCCTCTAAGCTGTTATAATAAGAGAGGTTTAATCAAGCTTGAGATAGCCTTAGCCAGAGGAAGAAGAGGATTGGAGAAGAAGAAACTAGAGAAGAAAAGGGACATTGCCAGAGAACAAGAAAGAGAAGCAAAAGAATTCTTAAAGTCATAAGTTTTAAATGTCCACCAATTCTTACTGCGAGTCTTTTCAGTACTATTCGTACACGGCTCGAAGAGCGAATTTTGGTGGACGCAAGAAACTGTAATGCGCACTTGACTACGTCAAGGTCGCAAACAGTTTCTAGCGGGGATGAAAGGAATCGACGGAACGCATGCACTTTTAAAAAAGGATAGAGCGCACCTGTGCGATAAACGGAAAAAACTATTTGCTAAGAACGAATTAGCACAACGTGAACTTGCGTTGGCTTACGCGGCTCAACCCCGCGTTTATGCTTACGTAAACTAAACGACTCTTTTAAAGTTTTCCTTGATTCAACTTTAAAAGGGAAAACCAATCAAGGTAAGGTTTTCAAGTATTCACGATTAGCTTGAAAATCGATAATTCCAATCGGCTTCCCGATAAGTTTTGTTTATTTTCTAGTCGGGAAAGAGACAAAAATAGTCTATCTCTATCTAAACTTTTTTAAAAAGGCCCTTCCGGACCCGGGTTCAACTCCCGGCATCTCCACACTCCGCTCTTTACCAAATGGTAAAGAGCTTCGCGTGGCAGGCCACCCTTACTAAAAATCCCCAATTTAAAATCAAATTAAGGAGTGTGCCCAGCGTAGCTAAATGAGCGAAGTTGGGCTATATTTATTTCTTCTTGTTAAAATAAAATTAATGTTCTATACATATATTCTTCTTTTATCAAACGGCCAATATTATGTTGGTCATACCGATGATCTTAAACAAAGATTTAAATATCATCAGGATGGAAGAGTAATTGCAACAAAAGGATTTAGACCTTTAAAACTTGTTTTTTATGCGGCATTTGTTACAGAAATGAAAGCTATTAAATTTGAAAAATATTTAAAGTCCTCTTCTGGATTTGCATTTAGGAATAAAAGATTAATATAAATTTCAATGTAAAGTATAAATACCATGTAGCGAGTATCACTTTCAAAATGCTGATATAATCAAATTACAGCCTCTATGAATCAATCAAATAGTCATGGTTATCTTACTGTTTTTATTTTTTTAATATATATCTTGCCATCAATAGCCGTATCTTTCCTTATTATTAATTTTTGGTTTTGTTTCTTTTTCCAATGTTTAGGTTATCAAAGTTTATTTTTATTTCTATCTACGATTTTTTTAGGAATTACAATTTGTTTTTGGTTTTCTTTTTCAACGGTAAAAATAATTGATTACTTATCTTCGCAGCCAAAAAAAGAGGAAATTACACTCACTCCTATCAGTAAACGAAAACAGATTTCATTGTATGTAATTGATTTTTTTATTGCATCATTTTTTTACAATATACTGACAAGAGTTTATCTCTTATTGCATCCAGAACGGATACCTTTGAAAGGTGATGAGATTTTTGGAGGATATTTTGTTGTTGGTCTTGTCTATTTTGTAGCTTCAACATATTTTTTCGGAAAAACCCTCGGAAATCTAATAACAAATTCTTCTTTTGTCTCTTCCATCGGAGGTAAACCTACACTTAGGCAAATAGTTAAAAGAACATTAACCCTTTTTGTACCATATAACTTTATCAGTATTTTTGGTGCTCATATCCCCTACCACGACTATTTTTCCAAAACACATGTTGTCGAGAATAAAAATATACAAACATCTAGAAAAAATCCTAACATCCAATTAACCTGAAGGGTAATCCTATTTAAATTAAAATTGTTCTTTTGTTACCAAATAAAAGTTATAAGCCCCGTTCGCTACTATCCACAAATTATTTTTTGATTGTTGAGATAATCTATTTATAAAAGTGACATCTACATTTCTTTAATACATTAATTAATGACTTGATAAACTATATTTATTTTAGACTAGAGAGTGGTGGAGTAGGAGTTGAAGAGGGAATGGTTGGTTGTTTGGCTTGTGTATTATTATCTGTTGTAATGTTTACTTCTGTAGTTGCTGGTGAGGCGGTAGTTTGTTGAGGTGGTTTGACTACATCTAATAAAGCCGTTAAATTTTTCCAATCGGCATATTGTTCTGCACTCATACCTGTTGGTCGCTGATCGGCCGGTGGAATATCGGTTAATGGTCTAAGATCCTCAAGTGATTTCAAAATATTACTTTTTAAAGCTTCTGCTTCATTTTTTGGATCACCTTCTCCTCCTGGTTCATTCATATTATTTAAGTATAAATTTAATGGCTTGATTTGTCAAACCTGCAGTTTAATAGTTGAATAAAAGTTATCACCCTTCGCTTGTTATAAAACTGT
>MGAI01000020.1 GCA_001789695.1 Candidatus Roizmanbacteria bacterium RIFCSPLOWO2_01_FULL_37_16
AGCAGCCAAGGACAGGTGGTCAAGATCCCTTTACAAGCAATTCCTTCACGCTCAAGAACAGCGAAAGGGGTTATTCTGATGCGTTTTTCTCAAAAGGACGATCAGGTTGTAAGCGCAACTCTGGTGTGATATAATTGAGGGTGATTTGCCTCAGTCTCACCGTCATCCTGAGCGAACGAAGTGAGTCAAAGGAACCTATTACAAGCAAAACTTGCTCTAAAGAGATTTCTCTCTTCGTTCGAAATGACCTTGACCATTTATGGAAATTCCAGGAAAGAAAATAGCTACCGCAATAGAGAAAGTAGTCAAAAAAGAAGTTAAAAGACTTAGAAAAAAAACAACTCTCAAATTAACTACCTTTCTAATTGGAAATTCAGCCGATCAAATATCTTTTGTCAAAATCAAAGCCAAGACCGCCAAAAGACTCGGTATCAATTTTGAATTGATTCATCTTAAAACCACACCTTCATTTGAGGAATTTATGTATAAAATTAAGCAAAAGTCACAAGATCCCAAAACAACCGCTATTATCATCCAACAACCACTACCCGCACAACTATCAACCAACAGTATTTACGAGTATATCCCTTATGAAAAAGAAATTGAAGGTCATAGGCACAAATCTGGTTTTCTACCTCCGATTGGACTTTCAGTTTTGACAGTCTTAAAGTATATCTACAAAAAAACTAAATTTAATGCTGGCCTTATCGTCGAAATTGACAAAGAAAAAAAATTTTTTAAAAAATTTTTTAGGAATAAACGTGTGGTTTTGGTTGGTAGAGGCATAACCGGGGGACAACCGATAGGTAAAACTTTAACTGAAGCCAAAATCAACTTTATTAATGTCAATTCACAAACACCCGATCCACAATCATATTATAAAGAAGCCGATATAATAATCACCGCTGCAGGTAAAAAAATAATTCAACCTGAAATGCTCAAACCAGGTGTTACTCTCATCAATGTTGGACTTCATCGAGAGGGCAAAAAGTTAAAAGGCGACTATGACGAAAAAGAAATTAAAGAATTAGCTAGTTTTTATACCAGTACTCCTGGAGGAATTGGTCCAATTGACGTTTTATTCCTCTTTAAAAATCTAGTTGATGCTGCCAAAATGCAGAAGTAGGGAACCCTAAACCCTCATGAAAATTATAATAGTTACTGGTCAGACTGCGACCGGTAAAACCAAACTAGCCTTAGAATATGCTAAAAAATACAACGGTGAGCTTATCAATTCTGACTCTCGTCAAATTTATAGATATCTCGATATCATAACAGGTAAAGATAAACAACTCTTAGAAAAAGTTAAAGTCTGGCTGTATGATATTGTTAATCCTGATGAATATTTCTCTTCTTTTGATTTTGTAAAATTAGCTATTCCCATTATTAAAAAAATATTTTCTAAAGGCAAAACTCCAATTATCGTCGGCGGAACCTACTTCTATCTTTACCACCTTCTGTACAACGTGGATACAGAAAATATTATTCCCGACTGGAAGCTGCGAAATAAACTAGAAAATAAATCCGTTAAAGAACTCCAAACCATACTTGCAAAACACTCACCTCAATTAATTAAACAATTAAATCAAAGCGAATTAAACAACCCTCAACGTCTAATAAGAAAAATTGAAATATTGTCATTCAGAGCAAAAAGACAAGTTCTTCAACCTCGGGAGTTAAAGATCCTACTACAACAATCCAAAAATCAAAAAAAAATTATTCTCAATAAAAAACTTGGTATTAATAATTTACATTTAGATATTATCGGACTCAAATTCGAAGATAGAGTTTCCCTACAGAGATCGATTAAAGCAAGAGTAGGGAAGAGGTTAAGACTCGGAGCCGTCGCTGAAGTCAGTAAACTTCTTAAAATGGGTTACTCCGATTCAGACCCAGGTCTCAAAACCATCGGTTACCAACAACTTATTTTACACCTTAAAGGTGTACTTGATATTGATACAGCAATCCAACAATGGATTAACAAAGAAATACAATATGCCAAAAGACAAACTACATTTATGAAAAAAGATAAGAATATTACTTGGAGGAATGTTTAACACGTAAACACGTTAACGTGTTAACGTGTTAACTGGTTTTAAACAGTTTTAAAAACGCTTCCTTTGGAATTTCGACTCTTCCAACCATCTTCATTTTCTTTTTGCCTAACTTTTGCTTTTCTAGGAGTTTATCCTTACGCGTCCTATCCCCGCCGTAAAGTTTCTTAGTTACATCTTTTCTAAGTGGAGTTATTCTCTCGGATGCGATAATTTTGCCTTTATACTGAGCCTGGATTTTCACCTCATACTGCTGACGGGGTATTAAACTCTTAAGTCTTTTAACAAGAATTTGAGCTTTATCAAATACCCTTTCTCTTACAACAATTTCTGAGAATTCTGCGATGGATTTACCGTTTAATAATAAAATCAACTCATCGGCTTCAACTTCACGATAATCGAGAAACTGCCAATCCAAAGACGCATACCCAGAGCTCAGGCTTTTTAATTTGTCATGGAAATCAGATATCATTTCGCTCATCGGCATTTCATAACTTAAAATCATTTGACTTTTATTGTCCATGCTTATAAATTTAGCTCGATAGCTCTGGCAAAGTTGCATTACAGCACCCAAATATTTCTCTGGGATTATCATCATAATCTTAATATATGGTTCAAGAAATCCCGATAATTGTTTCTGTTTGCTGTCGTGATCAAATTTACTTTTTTTAACCTTAAACTCAACTTTTGCTGGTGTTAAAATAAGATTTAGATTAAATTCTCTTTCTAATCGCTCTCTAACAACGTCAGCATGTAAAAGTCCCAAGAAACCAACTCTAAAACCAGAACCTAAGGCTTTGCTATAGATTGGAGAAAACTCCAGTGACGAATCATTTAAATACAATTTTTCCAAGGCATTTTTGAGACTCAAATATTCATCAGTCTCGACTGAAAATATTGAGACAAAAACCATCGGTTTGACTTTTTTGTATCTGGAGAGGGGAGTAGATGAACCTTTTTCATTAACTATCGCATCGCCAACACCCACCTTATGAATATCTTTCAGATTGGTTGTGATATAACCGATCTCTCCAGACATTAATTGTTCAGTTTGTTTTAATTCAGGTGTAAAAAAACCGACCTCCCGGACAGCAAAAATTTCTTTATTTGAAGCTAAAAACACCCTCATTCCAGATTTAACACTGCCTGAAAAGATCCGCACAAAGGCAATTACACCTTTATGGGAATCATAATAAGAGTCAAAGATCAGTGTTTGCAATGCCGAACCCTCAGGGTTCCCGGAACCCTGAGGGTTTAAAGAAGGAGCTGGAATTTTTTCTATAACTGCCTGCAATAATTTATTGACGCCTTCGCCAGTTTTGGCGGATATAGCAAAAATTTCTTCCCCGGGAATACCAAGAAAATCACCTATCTGTTTTTTGGTCAAATCAGTATCTGCGTTTGGTAGATCGATTTTATTGACGACAGGAATAATCACAAGATTTCTTTCAATGGCTTTATAGGCGTTTGAGATTGTTTGAGCCTGAATTCCTTGACTCGCGTCTACCAAAAGAATGGCTCCCTCTACACAAGCTAATGTTCGGTCAACCTCGTAGGAGAAATCTGCATGGCCAGGAGTATCTATTAAATTTAGAATGCAGAATTCAGAATTTTGAATTTTTTTATTTGCATTATTCATTCTTAATTCTAGATTATTAATTCTGAATTCCATTCTCACCGGTGCTAACTTAATCGTTATCCCTCTTTCTCTCGAGACAGGATTACGGTCTAACAGTTGCTCTTCATGTTTTCCTTTCTCAACAACTCCTGTAAACTCCAAAAATCTATCGGCAAGAGTAGATTTTCCATGATCCACGTGAGCTATGATGGCAAAATTACGGATAAAATTCATGTTTCTCTCATTCAATTAGTTTATATGACTTATCCCCAAAACCCGAGTTCCTTTTTGTGAAGTTGGGTAAAGGATGATAAAAATATCTCCTCCTTTTTTTAGATAATTGGCTTTCTTTAAGAATGCAAAAGCTTTTTCTAGATTTTGCTCCTGTAAGATAATTGCATTTACCCCAAAACTGGCAGCCAGCTGATCAGCAATACGCGAATCAGACATAAAGGCAAATATTGGGAAAAGAGGTCTATAGCGAGCAAGCGCTCTTATAGCCTGACCATTCGTGGTAAAGACAATAAAACCTGCAAATGTCCTTTTTTTTTGACTTATAGATCGATAGAGACCATATGCGGCTTCGGCTAAAAATTCATATTCTTCCTCAACGTTAAAATTAAATCTCAATCTACTATCAACCAGATTCTTTTTTTCATTGAAAATTAAAGTTTTTCGCATTATTTCAACTGCTTGAACTGGATATTTACCCGTTGCGGTTTCACCCGATAACATAACTGCATCGGTTAAATCATAGGTAGCGTTGGCAATATCGGAAATTTCGGCTCTGGTTGGAATTGGAGCGGTAATCATTGACTCAAGCATCTGAGTTGCCGTAATTACGGGGATTCCTTTAAGTATGCATTTTTTAATAATAATTTTTTGTTGATATGGCACTTCTTCAAGCGGTATCTCCACTCCTAAATCCCCTCTGGCTACCATTATTCCATCACTCACTGTCAAAATTTTATCAAGATTTTTTAAAGCCATATTAGTCTCGATTTTGGCAATTACCGAAGTGTCTAACTTAAATTTTTTTATTTCACGTCTTAAAATGGAAATATCGTCTGCCGATCTAACAAACGACAGGGCGACGTAATCGACTTGATTTCGAGCCGCCAGATGTAATCCCTGAAAATCTCGATCTATAAGAACAGGAAGTGGAAAATTCAGACCAGGGATATTTAAAGTTTTTTTATTCAAAACAAACCCATCAGATTCAGAAATAAGAAAATTATTCCTAGATTTTTTATTAAAGACGAATTTAAATTTACCGTCATCCACGATTATCTTCTGTCCTGTTTTTAAAAGAGGAATAAGTTGCGGATGAGTAATAGTGAAAAAAGGAATAATTTGTCCTTTTTTAACCAAGATTTTTTCTTTGGGAAGCTTTATGCGTATTTCCGGACCCTGTAGATCAATCAATGTACCAACTCTTGCTCCAAGGTGCATGGCAACTCTGTTTACTTTTTGAATCATCCGATCATGCCAATCTAAAGTATTATGTTTGAAATTAAAACGGAAGATATTAACGCCAGCCTGAATCAATTCCCCAATTGTTTTTTCTGACTGACAAGCGGGACCAACTGTCGCGACGATTTTGGTAAGATGTCTTTCCATTACTCAATTATAACAGCGAATGGATTGTAAGCTAAGGGAAAATAACTTTTCCCAGGTAGATTAAATAATTAATGAAGTTGTTTAAATTTTGACTCTGAATCTTTTGATCGATTTTCTTCCTGACGGTAGCTCTGATAAAATCTCTAATCTCATTTTGGAAATATTGACATGATATCTACATACACCTGAAGAACATGTCCCAAATAACAACTCCCTGGTCAAGCTATTGCCAGAGGACGAATCTACCATCCCGCTAACCCCCTCATCCTTACCATTAGTCTGATAGATCAGGGTGTAGGTTGCATTTTTTACTTTTTGTAAATTGTTAAAAGTCACTATCAGAGCCTTTCTATCAGATCTTAACCTGGGTAAAACCGAAAGACCAGACGAGACTTTTCCACGCGAAACTCCTCGACTTCTAAATCGTGGTAATAGACGAGCCTCAACATCAACGACTAAAAAAATACTTGAAATGAAAAAAAGGCTTCCGATTATTAAATTTTTATTCATGATTCTTAGTGTTATTTATTAATTTTACTAAAACTGGCTTATATTTTTCAAGTTGATTAAACTTGCAAATCTTATCAAGATAAATATACTTAAATAATATGATAAAAAAAATCTCTTTTTTGGCTGGAATTATTATCACAATCGCCATCTTCTTTATTTTACTGCTTAAAATCACAAAAAAAGATAGTTTAAAATACCCGGTTAAAGAAGAAAAAAAAGCAACCCAAACAAAAATAGAGAAACTCTCTGACGATCTTAAAGAGTATCTCGATCAAGCTGGCTTCAAATTTAAGTACCCAGATAATTTCTCCGTAGCAATTATGGAGACTGGTGAGGAGATTTTCTCATCACTCGTTGTTGCTTCAGATGAACTGAAAGGTAAAACCACAATTGTTGTTGAGTCAACGACTGCCAAATCGCTTGATGAACTGCTTGGTCAAAAAAAAATAGTCAGTGACAAATTGCAAAAAATAAGCTTGGCGGACATTGAGGCACGTCAGTATGAAAAAGACAACTCCCTTATAACTGTTGCCTACGATACTGGTGCGTTTTTTACCATCACGACCGAATTAATACCCGCAAGGGAAACAATGTTAAAACTCCACAAAACTATCATCACTTCCTTTGCTTTTCAGCTACCCGAGGAAACTTCTGTTGAAACCAACTCCCAATCGACCGGAGAAAATGACGTCATTTTTGAAGGAGAAGAAGTCATAGAATAGAGACAATATCAAAATAAATGTTAAAAGCTGCTAAAAAAATTTGGCAAAATGAATTCTTCCAGGGTGGAATTTTTTACACAACTTCATCTTTTTTCAATCATCTGATGAATTATTTGTTTAACTTCCTGGCTGGTCGAACTTTAGGGCCAAAAGGCTATGCGGAAATTTCAACACTATTCTCTTATACAACCATCGCTCTTGTCCCTACCGTCGTGTTTTCGACATTTCTTATTCAAAAAATTAGCGCATCCTCACTGAATCAAAAAATTTACACCCGTTCGCTTGAGCGGCTTTTTTTGAACAAAATCAAGAAATGGTGGTACCTATTTGTGATTCCAATAATATTTGCTCCACTCCTACCTAAGTTTACAAACCTTACCCCACTGGTAGCTTGGTCACTATATCCATTGCTTTATTTTGCCTATTTGTCATCTTTTTATGGAAGCGCCATTCAAGGACTTAAACTTTTCTTAGCTGTCTCCCTTATTGGTATTCTTGTAACTTTTCTTAAATTGATAGGAGCCTGGCTTGTTTATCTTGGTTTAGACGGAATAGCAACTATAATCTTTTTTCTAATTATGTCCAATTTTTTCTTATTTTATTTAAGTAAAAGAGTTGTTACTGGTCACCTGAAAAAAAATATGATAATTAATTCCAAAATACTCGAAAAAAGAACCCTACAACTTTTAACCAGTCGTCAGTTCGTCATTATTTTTGTTTCCACTTTGGCTCTCACTTTACTCAACAATCTTGACGTAGTTATCGTAAAAAAATTTTTTTTAGCAACCGATGCGGGTATCTATAGCTCTTGGTCACTTTTTGCCAAAATAATTTTGTATTTCGTCGGACCTCTGATCTCAATCAGTTTTGTTTTTATTTCGGGGTCTAAAAATGAAGCAATAAAAAATAAAACTTTGTTGTATTCTCTTATAATTCTTTTTTTTGTAGGAATTATTAGCTTTGCCTTCTATAAAAATTTTGCTTCATTTATTATCGGGTTTTTTTTTGGAAATAAATTTGAAGCGGTTACTCCTTATTTAGCTAGTGCCAGCATCTTTGGCTCATTTTATACTGCTTTAACTTTTTTTAATAGTTTTTATTTAGCAAAAAACTCATCTTTAGCCCTCATTTTACCTATATTTTTACCAATCTATATTGTGCTACTGTATCTGATACCAAAAAAACTCTCAGCCGTGATCACACTCAATATTTTCTTTTCTGCCACTTTAGTCTTAGCTTATTTAATACTTTACTTATTTTCTAAAATACGTTATTCTAAAATAACAGATGGTTCAACTCAGAGGATGGAGAGTCTGGAAACAAACATCAATTATTAATTAGGGGAAATAGGGTTTCTTCAAAAAAAGTGTCCTTCTAATTTTTTTAACCGCACGCATTAAATATGAGAACGGATCTTTTCTTTTCAACTCAGCTTCGGCTGGGAAGAAATCCCATCTTGAAAGAATTTTAAGCGAAATAGTGTTACTTTTGAGCAATTTCTTTTCTGGCATATCGTCCTTAATTCTTTCGATCCAAAGATTGGTTGATCTTTCCTTCCAGTGTAAAGGTACCGTAAAAATAATTTCTTCTTCTTTCCATTCGTCTACTACCACTGGGCCATTGTCGCTTACTAACCTATCTCTTTTGTTCACTCTCCAGCCAAAATTATATCCTTTTAAACTAACTTTTTGCGCAAGAGTTGTTACCGATGGGTCAATTAAAATTATGGTTATATTTTCACGCAGTCTTCTTTGGTAATTTGCGTATTTATTTAATTCTCTGGTTAGAAATGTAATGACAACAATAACAATTATTGCAAATAAGGAAATTATGGTAAATCCCATTACTGTTTTTTTAATCAATCGCCAAAGGAAAGCTGATAAATTGTAAAAAAATTGTATCAACTCTATTAAATTATTTTTTAATTTTCTTTGATAAGCAAGAAATTTTGCTTGATAAACAAGTGTGAATTTAATGATCAAAAATATAAATAAAATAAGAAGCAGAAAGGCCGCCATCTTAAGTTGATCAACTGACAAAAAATTTTTCAAAATCGAGGCAAATAATAAAATAATAAAGACAGAAAGCGAAAGCCAAACAAGTTTTACAATTATTATTTTTAAGATCTTTACTAAAGATTTCAAATAGTTCTTAATTTCATTGATAAATGTATTTTTTTCTTCCGATAAATTAAGATTTTTTTTAAAGAAACTCAAATCAACCGAGGAATAAAATGATATTAAATGAGGCAAAAATAGAAATATGATGAAAGTAAAAATTACGATTGGTATAAATTCAAAGTTTTTCAAAACAAATAAACTTTTTACAAGAAAAGTGCTGAAGAAGAATGACGTTACTAAAGCTACTACAACCTCACTTTTGCTATCAAACCTCATAAAATTTATTTTTATTTTATTTTCTCTGTAACGGAAATAGATTCCTAAAATAGTTAAAAAAAACAGGATTATAAGAATTAAGGCTAAATCGTCACTTGTTAGTGAAAGTATCGTCTTTGCACTAAAATCTATCGGAAAATCAGGAAATAGAAAATATAGAAGAAAGGATAAGCTAAGGTAAGAAAAAAAAATAATTGGCAAAAGCCAACAGAGGAACTTAATAATCTCGTAAAAAAAGACGGCAATTGGCTTAGTAAATTCTGATAGATTCATATATCAAAGGCAGAGCTTTTCTTTGCTTGATCCGCCAATAACTTCTCTCTCAAAGCCTGCAACGACGCCCAGGTAAAAAGAAAAAAAGTTAAGCTGGCAAAAATCTCTCCGGTTTTATCAAATTTATAAATAATAAAAAAGGCAGTATAAGAAATGGCAGCAACAGCCAATAACGCACTTGTCAAGGAAGATGTCTGCAAAAGAATTAAAAGTCCTAGTAAACTAAAAAAAAGAAGAGTCGCTTCATCAAAACTACCGAAAAGCCACCCCACACCGCCTGCTTTCCTGACGACAAATACCGCAATAAAAAATATCAATCCCAAAACCAGTCTTTTGCGAAAATCTGATTTGCCGAGATGATGCTTCTCAAAATCTCTTCTTATGGAAAAAGTCAATTTTTCAAAGTATTTAACCTGAACCATCAAAGCAAAAACAAATAAGATAACCAGCAAAAAAAAAGGTGGGCTTTCTTTGAGCAATCTGACAAGATTGAAAGAAACTATAAGAAGAATAAAATAAAAAATCTTTGGCATAAAATTATTGTATACCACTCTGCTTTGATTTTGCAACTTTTAGGTATATGCCACCGAAGCTTTCAAATGAGAGTTTGGGTTAACTTTACAGTCAAAACTATTCTTCAAAATCAAAGCTCCGTTAGGTATAAACCCTTGCAATTTGAAAGCAAAGGGGTATATATCAAAAAAAGAAAAAAACATTAGCTATAATATCTTCCGATGGAAAAGAAGCATGCTTACCATTTTTTAAGTTTGATAATTCCCGTATACAAGCAAGAATCGACTATCGTCAAAAACCTTCGCCAGATAAAAAAAATCATTGACAAAACTCGCTATCCCCACGAAATCATAACGGTAGTTGATGGAATTATTGATAAGTCACTTCAAAAAATTAAAAAAGCTAAAATACCAGGAGTAAAAACCATTGGTTACATTAAAAATCAAGGGAAAAGTTATGCTGTGCGGCTGGGAATGTCAAAAGCCAAAGGCGACTATGTTATGTTTATAGATTCAGGGATGGAGATTGATCCAAACGCAATCTCAATGCTCTTGGAGCATATGGAGTGGTATGACGCAGATATCATCGTAGGTTCAAAAAGACATCCTGCATCTTTTGTTAAATACTCAAACACACGAAAAATGTTAAGTTATAGCTATTATCTGCTTATAAAATTTTTATTCGGAATTAAAATTCATGATACTCAAGCAGGAATAAAAATTTTCAGAAAAGAAGTATTGCAGAAAGTGCTTCCTAGACTGGTTGAAAAAAGATTCGCTGGCGACTTAGAAATTCTAGTTGTAGCAAACACATTTGGATTTAAGAGAATTTTTGAAGCTCCCATCAAGCTAGATTACAGCTTAAGTCCACTTACCTCATCCGCTACACTAAGATCTATTATCGGTATACTTCAAGATACTCTAGCAATTTTTTATCGAAAAAACTTGCTCAATTATTACAAAAAACCACACCACAAATTATGAATATTCTCTGGTTTACCTGGAAAGATAAAAAAAATCCTGCTGCTGGTGGAGCTGAACTGATCAATGAGGAGTTAGCAAAAAAGTTAGTCGAGGAAGAAAACGAGGTGAAGTTTTTGGTTGGGGGATTTAAAGGAGCAGAACAAAAAGAGACAATATACGGTTATGAGATTATTAGAGTAGGGAATAGATTCACTGTTTACTGGGAAGCGTTTCGATATTTCCGAAAACACCTGAATTTCTGGCCAGATCTTATCATAGAAGAAATCAATACCTTTCCTTTTTTTACCCAGCTTTATACAAAACAAAAGCGAGTGTTACTATTCTATCAACTCTGCCGTGAAATATGGTTCTATCAATTTTCATTTCCCTTAAACCTCATTGGTTACTTCCTTGAGTCAATATATCTAAAATTTCTAAGTAATAATAAGGTAATCACCGAATCTGAAAGTACAAAAAAAGATTTGCTCAAATATGGGTTTAGTAAAGAAAACATAGCCATCTTTCCGATTGGTATTTCTCCTATTAAATCTATGAAACTTAATAAATTTCCCAATTTTACTCTTCTTTCTTTTGGCACAATTCGCTCAATGAAAAGAACGACTCATCAGATCAAAGCTTTTGAAATTGCCAAACAACATATTCCCAAGTTAAAATTAATTATCGTCGGTGACTCACAAAACCACTATGGAAAAAAAGTTTTGCAGATTATTGACGCTTCACCTTATAAAAAAGATGTCTCTTACTTTGGCAAGGTTGATGAAAAAAGAAAGTTTTATTTGATGGCGCAGTCTCATTTAATATTGGTTACTTCTGTAAAAGAAGGCTGGGGTCTGGTAGTTACCGAAGCTAACAGTCAGGGAACTCCGGCAATTGTATATGATGTAGATGGATTGCGTGATAGCGTAGAAGATAAAGTAACAGGTTTAGTCTGCAAAAAAAATAATCCGAATGAGCTAGCTCGTAATATTGTAAAATTGTTTAAAGAAAAAAAGCTATATAAAAGATTGCAGAATAATGCCTTTACTTGGAGTAAACAATTTAACTTCGACAAAAGCTATAGAGAATTTAAAAATATCCTTAAGCTATGAAAAGCCCAATTAAAATCATTAAAGATTGCCAAATCGGGAAAAGGACAAAAATTTGGAATTTTGTCAATCTTTATGGGTGTAGCATAGGTGAAAATTGCCAAATCGGAGCTTTTGTTGAAATCCAAAAAGGTGTAAGGATAGGAAACAAGGTTAAAGTGCAGTCTCATGCTTTTATCTGTGAAGGTGTGGTTATTGAGGATGAAGTATTTGTTAGCCACCATGTCGTGTTTATAAATGACAAATATCCAAGAGCTACAAATATATCAGGATCGCTAAAAACTGATAAAGATTGGAAACTTCTTAATACTGTCGTCAAAACAAGAGCCGCCATAGGATCAAATGCGACAGTCTTAGGTGGCGTTACAATTGGAGAGAACGCCTTGATTGGCGCAGGCTCGGTGGTAACCAAGGATGTGCCGAAAAATGCAATTGTCGTTGGTAATCCAGCAAAAATTATCGGGTATGTATGAAAAATGCAGAATTACCTTTAATCTCAGTTATCATCACAACCCATAACTCGAGAAGAACAATTGAGAGATGCTTATGGTCAATAATAAATCAAACCTTTCCAAATTTCGAAATAATTGTTGTTGACAATAAAAGCATCGATGACACAATAGCGATTGCTAAAAAATATACGCGACGTGTATTCACTCACGGACCTGAAAGGTCTGCGCAAAGAAATTTTGCCGCTAAAAAATCTCGCGGGAATTATCTTTTGTTTGTTGATTCAGATATGAAGCTTTCTCCTGATATCGTCAAAGATTGCGTCAATATTGCAAGAAAGAATTCAGATGTAGTTGCCATAATAATTCCCGAGCAATCTTATGGCAAAGGCTTCTGGGCAAAATGCAAAAAACTGGAGCGAAGTTTTTATCTTGGCGTTGACTGGATAGAAGCCGCACGATTTTACAAAAAAAATGCTTTTGAAAAGGCCGGCGGTTATGACCAAAATTTAATAAGCGGTGAAGATTGGGATCTATCCCAAAGGATAAAAAACCTAGGTATAATAAAAAGGATCGATAAAATCATCTATCATAACGAAGGAAATCTTAAACTCATTGATACCATTAAGAAGAAATTCTATTACTCGAAGAATTTGCATCCCTATTTAGCTAAACAAAATAATGAAAAATATATTAGGTCGCAGGGAAGTATTTTGCTAAGATACCGATTATTTTTTTCCGATCGAAAAAAGCTTTTCCGTGATCCAGTTCTTGGCATGGGGATGCTGTTTATGAAAACCTGCGAGTTTGGTTTTGGAGCATTAGGATTATTTTTGGGAAAATTAAAATCCAAATGAAAAATTTACTCAATGAAAAACCTAGCTTAAATCTCAGAGGAAGATTGAAGGCAAGCGCTGAATTTGTCGACAATAAAGATATTAGAGATAAAAGCATTCTTGATATCGGCTGCGGCTATGGCTGGTGTGAATTAAATTTTTTAAAAAGAGGCGCAAAAAAAATAATCGGCATCGAACCATCAGCTAACGACTTACAGACTGCCATAAAAAATATTAAAAACAAAAAAATCGAGTTTAAAGTCTGCGACGCTCTTGATCTAGATTTTAAGCCAGGGTCTTTTGACACAGTGGTCTGCTGGGAAGTCATAGAACATCTCCCAAAAAATTCTGAGAATTTGTTATTCAAAAAAATTGGGGTAGTTCTAAAAAAAAACGGCGCTCTCTACCTTTCAACACCGAATCATAATTTTTTTTCCAATCTGCTTGACCCTGCCTATTGGCTGATTGGACATCGACACTATTCTAAAGAAAGACTAAAGGAATTCGCTAGAAAAAATTCATTCACTATCAACAAAATTGAAATAAAAGGCAAGATTTTTTCAGCCTTAGCCATTTTGAATATGTATTTGACTAAATGGCTAATTAAACACAAGCTATTTTATGAAAAACACCTAACATCCTTGAGCGATGAAGAATATAATGGCAAGAGCGGTTTTGTTAATATCTTTATTAAGTATGTTAAATATTAAAATGTGAGTTACGCACTGTCATTTCGAACGAAGCGCTAGCGCAGTGAGAAATCCAGCGAAGCGTGTTTACGCTCGTTTTACTCGCTAGATCTCTCGCTAATGCTCGAGATGACAACAGTACGCAAGTCATGTTGTATCATCTGTGAATTTACTTAAAAAATTCCTTCTCCATCTCTGGTTATCGGCAGGCTCTAAAAATCAGCAAAACATCATCGATCTTTGTGAAACTGACAATAATGCTCGATTTGTTGATCTTGGATGCGACGATGGAAAGTGGACGATGAAAGTCGCCAAAAAAATAAATACAAAATTAGTCTTTGGACTAGATTTCAGCAAGAAGCAGCTCCAGAAAGCCGGTAATCTTGGCATAAAAACGGCGAAAGGAGATCTAAATGAAATACTACCCTACAGGAGTAATTTTTTTGCTGTTGTTCATTCAAATCAGGTTATCGAACATTTGGTAAATACAGATAATTTTGTCAGCGAAATTTATCGCATCTTAAAACCCGGCGGTTATGCCATTGTCTCAACCGAGAATCTCTCAAGCTGGCACAATATAATTGCTCTAATATTAGGTTGGCAAG
>MGAI01000021.1 GCA_001789695.1 Candidatus Roizmanbacteria bacterium RIFCSPLOWO2_01_FULL_37_16
ATTATAGGAAATGGAGCAGGTTCTTTTGCACATTATCCTGCAGTTAAATTTAATATGAAGGAAGGAATAAAAAATGAAAAACAAAAAACAGGATTTTGTGAGGTGCAAAGCGCAGCAACTAAACTTAATAGAATTATTGTTGAAGCACTACTTAAAAAGAAAGTAAAAGCAATTTCTCTAAATCCCTCATCAATGATTATCTCAAAAAATGGAAAAATAAAAGATTTTTTTATTAAACCAATAATCGGTTTAATTTCTTTGGGTATTACTCCTGTTATTTATGGTGATATAGTATACGATGAGCAATTAGGGTCTAAAATTTATTCAACAGAACAACTACTTTCGGAGATTGCTATTAGATTAAAAAAAGCTGGATTCTTGATAGAAAAAATAATTCATAATGGAATAACAAAGGGAGTATTAGATTCTAATAAAAATTTAATTCCTACTATAACCTTAAAAAATATTAAAGTAGTAAAAAAGTTTCTAAACGGAGCTAGAGGTTATGATGTTACAGGCGGTATGATGCATAAAGTTGTAGAATGTTTAAAATTAAAAAAGCAAGGGATAAAAAGTCTAATTATTAATGGGACTGCGGAAAAAGATTTATTAACCAATGCTCTTCTTGGCAATAAAGTTGTTGGTACTATGATAAATTAATCCCCTACAGACGTTATAATATAGAATTGTGAAAATATCCTATTCTGCTCCTGCCAAAGTAATCCTTTCCGGAGAGCATGCGGTTGTTTACGGCAAACCGGCTTTGGTTTCAGCTCTTGATCTACGCCTGAATTTTACTGTTACCAACTCGGATCGATCGAGCCAAGATGGTAAAACATGGGAAGAGGTGAAGATGGTTGCTAAAAAAGTTAAGGATTATTTAATAAAACAAAAAATCCAGTTTAAAGATAAAAAATATAACTTTAAAATTGACTCTAATATTCCAGTTAAACAAAGGTTAGGTTCTTCTGCGGCATTTTGTGTTGCGTCGGTTGCTGCTTTATTAGAGTTTTACAGCAATAGAGAATTTGACAAAGAAACAATAAACAGTATTGCTTATAATTGCGAAAAGTATTTTCATAAAAATGCCTCCGGAGTTGATGTTAGTACTTCGTGTTTTGGAGGATTCATTTTCTATCGTAAAGAATTTGAGTTTTTAAAAAATATTACTTCATTAAATTTTAAGTTACCCAAGAAATTCGACGACAATTTATTTCTTATTTATTCAGGCGATCCATTAGAATCAACAGGTGAGATGGTTGAAGCGGTAGGAAAGTTATATAACCGAAAACCCCAATTCGTTGAAGAAGTTCTAAATGACATCGAAAAAACAACAAAGCGTTTAGTTGTTTCAATAGTGAAGGAGGATGTGGGCTTTTTTATTAGATCGATTGTTGATAATCAAATATTGCTGGATATGTTGGGGGTTGTCTCTAAAAGAGCAAAAAATTTATTGAAAGATTTAGAACCTTACGGTTATGGAAAGGTAACCGGCGGTGGAGGAAAAAAAGAAGGGTCAGGATACATGCTTTTTTATGCAGACAAGATAAAAGAGTTTGAAAATTACTGCAGACTTAAAAATATTACTTATTTTAAATTTATTCAGTCCTACGAAGGAGTGAAAAAGAGTAAAAATTAATCATTGATATATTGTTACCATAATCTAAGTTCCACCGCGTAGGTGGAATGTGGCCTATCACAACAATCAGTAATTATATGAAAATTAAGGTTTCGGCTCCGGGAAAATTGATGCTTTTGGGCGAACATGCTGTGGTTTACGGTTATCCATGTATTGTAACAGCAGTTGATAAACGGTTATATGTTCAAGCAGAGATCATAAATGAAGAGGAAGATGAGATCATAACTCCCCAAGTGAAAGAAAGCAGGTTTGCGTTAGAGTCAATAGCTAAGTTTAAGGAAAATTATAAAATTAAAAACTCGGTAAGAATAACTACCAACGGAGACTTTTCTCACAACGTAGGACTCGGTTCTTCTTCAGCTGTAACGGTTGCCACTTTTAAGGCACTGAGCCTACTTTTTGGAGTTTCAATCTCTGACCGTAAAATCTTTGATCTAAGTTACGCTGTAAATCTTAAAATACAAGGACTTGGATCAGGTTTTGATATTGCAGCTGCTACTTATGGTCAAACTCTATATTTTATAAGAGCTGGTAAAGCAATCGAGCCTCTTAACAACGAATTATTACCTATAGTTGTTGGATATTCCGGGATTAAAGCTGATACACCTTATTATGTTAGAAAAGTTGCCGAGACATTTAAATCAAAAAAATCAGAAATGGAGAGAATTTTAAAGGCGATATCATACCTTGTCGAGCAAGCAAAAACAAGTTTAAAAGTTAAAGACTTCAAAACTGTTGGTAGGCTTATGACAGAAAATCATAATTTATTAAAAAACTTAGGCGTAAGCACCGATAAACTAGATAAGATGGTGACGACAGCTACTTCTGCAGGTGCGTGGGGAGCAAAATTATCAGGTGCAGGTGGAGGAGACTGTATGATTGCATTGGTATCTGAGGGTAGAAGGAGGTTGGTAGAAAAAGCGATAGAAAATACCGGTGGAGAGATTATTAATGTTTCCAATAACGCCGAAGGGGTAAGAATAGAAAAATGATATGAAAGCTACAGCTGTTGCTCCTTCAAACATCGCCTTTATTAAGTACTGGGGGAAAAAGAATGAAAGGCTGAGATTACCCAGCAATGGTAGTATCTCTGTTAATTTAAATAACCTATTTACAACAACTACGGTAGAATTTTCGAGAGGTCTAATTAAAGACGAAGTAGTTTATAACAATGAATTAATTTTTGAGGGAAGAACTTATGGAAGAGTTACTGCTCATTTAGACAGAATAAGAAAATTAGCCAAAATTGATTTTAATGCTAAGACGGTTACAAAAACTAATTTTCCCAGCTCTGCCGGATTAGCTTCGTCAGCTTCTGGTTATGCTGCATTTACTGTGGCTGCGTCGACCGCTGCAGGTTTAGAACTTTCGGAGAAAGAGTTATCAGTATTAGCCCGACTTGCATCCGGTTCGGCATGCCGATCTATACCTAACGGATATGTTGAATGGTTAGAAGGTAGCTCTAATGAATCATCTTATGCTTTGTCCATATTTCCTCCAAACTATTGGAAAATTTCAGTAGTAGTTGTGATTGTTGGTCGCGAAAAAAAGCTAATCAGTTCGACTCAAGGCCATAGGATTGTTGAAGAAAGCCCATTTTTTTTATCCCGATTAAATACGATTACCAAAAAGTTGGTTAATTTAAAAAAATTTATCAAGGTACGTAATTTTTCGGCATTCGGGCAATTAGTCGAAAAAGAAGCGCTTGAATTGCACGCGTTAACTTTAACATCTGATCCTCCAATAATTTATTGGGAACCAGAAACGGTAAGAATTATGAAATTGATTCATTCTTGGAGAAAAAATCAGCTCGAAGCTTATTTTACAATCGATGCAGGGCCAAACTTATTTTTAATTACTGAGAAGAAAAATCTTAATAAGTTATTGGGCGAACTAAAAGCAAATAGAGTTTCAGATTTTATTGTAAATGAACCTTCGATTGGAACCAGATTAATAAGCGAACACTTATTCTAAATTAAGGTCCGATTTTTGGGAGATTAATCTTCCAACCCCCTGGTGTCAGTTCAATAATTTTTAGAATATCGCCGGCTATAAGCTGGAAAAGGGCAAGTGCGAAAATAATGATAAAAATGCCAATCACGGCATGTGTAATTTTTTGTTGAGCTTTGACTATTTTTTCCTTTTCTCCCCCGGATGTTATCCAGTCAAGCCCGCCCCACAACAAATAAATCATCAACACTACACCCGCAACTATCAGAAAAATTCTGATTGCTCCGCCTATAAAGACTCCAGGATCGGTAGGTACACCGGTTGGTGGAGCGATTGTGCCAAATGGATCATCGACCTGTGCTAGTTTCATACTTATATGGGAATTGAAATATTAAAAATTGAACTTATCAACTTGACGAAAATGAAACTCAAAATTACGATAATTAATCCCAGTATAGCAAAAGTCATTGTTTTTTTGGCTTTTTCCATCTTTTCAGGACTACCTCCTGCCGTAAGCATAATAAACCCGCCAGACAAGAGCATCACTAAAAGCAGAAAAGCGGCGCCAATGATTAAAATAGGTAAGAAAATATTCATCAGTGAGGCAATATTGGCGAATTTGGCTAAAGGATTTTGGGTTGGGTCGCTTAGATCTAAAGCATAGACATTCATATTGCCAGTTTATATAAAATGATTTTTTAAGTCAAGGAGAGTATAATTAAAGGACGATAGATGATAGAAGGTTGAGGATTGAATTTGAGAATAGAAGGTAGAGGTTAGATTTTGGTTTTTTCTATTTTCCATCATCTAGTCTCAAATATCTATCTTCTATTTTCGATTATCTATAGTCAATGTATCTATGATTATACCTACCCACATTGCCATTATTCCAGACGGGAATAGAAGGTGGGCGAGAAAAAAAGGTTTACCTACGCTGCAGGGACACAAATACGCTGCAGAAAAGACGCTTCCTGATTTGCTAGAAAAAGCTAGTAATATAGGAATAAAATATTTCACTTTTTGGGCTTTGTCTACGGAAAATTTAAAAAAAAGAACTAAAAACGAAGTACAGGCTTTACTCAGTTTAATGAAGTATTTTTTAAAAAATAAAGTAAATGAATTTAAAAAAAAAGATATTAAATTGATGACAATTGGTGATTTAAAAAAATTACCGCAGGATATTCAGAGTTTAATCAGCAAAAGTATTAAAGAAACAGAAAAAAATAGAAAAATGACTGTAATTTTCGGCATAAATTATGGAGGAAGAGATGAAGTAATAAGAGCGATAAATAAAGTCAAAAGTCAAAAATCAAAAGTCAAACGTTTAACCGAAGAACAATTAAACAAGTATTTAGATACTGCAGGAATCCCTGATCCGGATATGATTATTCGCACAGGCGGGGAAAAAAGACTATCCGGGTTTTTACCTTGGCAAAGCGTCTACAGCGAGCTTTATTTTTCAGAATTATTTTTTCCAGATTTTAAGGCAAGGGAGTTGGAGAAGGCAGTTGAGGATTACTCGTTTCGGCAAAGAAGGTTCGGAAAGTAAAAAATATGAAGCAAAAGTTGGCACTTGATTATTTAGAAACTTATAACATAAAAGTTGCTCCTCTTTGGGAAAATTACTTCAGAGTAAAAATAAAAGAGTCTAAAAAAATAGGGGTTTATGCCTCTGATTTACTGACAAGATTTACCAAAATGGCAGTTTTGGGCAAAAAAGTAAGAGGGGCATTGATGGTTTTAGGATACCAGATTGCCGAGGGTAGAAATATGACTTCGATTTATGAAGCAAGTTTATTTATTGAATTAATGCATACAGGACTGCTTATCCATGATGACATTATGGATAATAGCGACTTTAGACGGGGATTACCATCACTTCATAAGCAGTATTACCCCTCGCACTTGGGAAAATCTATGGCAATAAACGCGGGTGATATTGCTTTTTATCTTTCCTGGGAGAAGTTAATGACTAGCGATTTTCCCAAAGATAAATTAACTTTAGCTGGAAAAATTTACTCTGAATATTTACTAAAAGTAATTTATGGACAAATTTTAGATATCTCTAAGATAAACGTCGAGCACGAATCAGAGAAGGTTATTCTAAATATGTTACGTTATAAGACTGCCGAATATACCGGCGTTTTCCCTCTTCTTATTGGTGCAATTCTAGGCGGCATGAAAGATCTGGAAAAAATAGACAAACTGAAAAAATATGGAGTTTCGCTAGGCTGGGCATTTCAAATCCAAGATGATATTTTAGGCTTATATGGAAACGAAGAAAAAACTGGCAAGCCAGTAGGGTCTGATTTGAAAGAAGGTAAACGGACGCTTTTTACCTATTATGTTCTAAAACATGGGAATGCTAAACAAAAGGAATATATCTTATCGATACTGGGTAATAAAAAAATAAGTAAAGATGATATTACTAAAGCTCAAGAGTTGCTTAAAGAAGTTGGGGCTTATGAATATGTAGTTAATCTTGGTCGAAGTTATGTAAAAGAAGGTAAAGAAGCGATTCGGGCTATTACTTCGGATAAAAAATTGCAAAATATTTTACGGTCTTTAATTAAGTACATTATGGAAAGAACAAGATAAAATCAGTTTTGTATAATAATTCAATGTTCACTCCAAGTTTTACCATAACCAACAAAATCCTCAATAATATTGCAAAAATTGAAGCTTCGGAAGAGGTGATACGACATTCACCGCTTTTACCCTTATGGGAAAAGCAGTTTAAGGAAGATGCGATTGTCCGCTCGGCTTATCATGGTACTCATATTGAGGGTAACCCTTTACACAAAGAAGACGCAAAAGATATTCTTTTGGGAAAAGACGTAATAGGCAGGCCAAGAGACATTCAAGAGATCATCAACTACCGAAAAGTGATTGAATATATTGATGAAGAAGCAAAAAAGAAGATAGATAGGATAACTGAACTTTTGCTTAAAAAACTGCATAGAATCATCGGCTATAAAACTCTGCCTATTGAGCAAGCCGGAGAATATAGGGCGAAACAAGTTGTGGTTCGAAATTCAGAAACAGGAGAAGTAACCTTTAGACCACCACCACCCCTTGAAATACCGTATCTTATACGAGAATTTCTTTACTGGCTTAATCGCGACGATAAAGATCAGCTACATCCGGTTTTAAAAGCCGGTATTGCTCATCATGAGTTGGTTCGAATACATCCCTTTATTGACGGGAATGGTCGTGTCGCACGAGTTCTGGCTACACTGATACTTTTTTTGGGAGGTTATGATATCAGAAGATTTTTTTCTTTAGAAGAGTATTATGACAAAGATGCAGTTTCTTATTATCAAAATTTACAAAAAGCCTCTTCTGGGGATCTCTCTTCCTGGTTAGAATATTTTACCTTTGGGGCGAGTATAGAATTTGAGAAAATTAAGGACAAGATTTTAAAACTCTCTCAAGACGTAAAATTAAAGGAGAAGTTTGGAGGACAACAGATTTATCTGACGGATAGACAAGTCAAAATTATAGAGTACATTCGCGAGATAGGATATCTACAGAATCAAACCTTCTCCAGTCTTTTCCCCACTCTGTCTGAGGATTCGGTCCTAAGGGATATACAAGACTTGATCAAAAAAGGGATTTTGAAAAAAAGCGGAAGCACCAAAGGTGCAAGGTATGTAATGATATGACTATAACTGGGATACAAGTACTGTTTTGTACGTCATCCTGAATTCATTTCAGGATCTGATTTTAGAAAATACAGATGCTGAACCAAGTTCAGCATGACAATTATATCCCATCCACAATGACATAACTATGAAATTCAGAGAATTGGCAAAATATTTCGAAAAAATAGAATCAACAAGCTCCAGACTATCCATAACACAAATACTTTCGGATCTTTTTAAAAAAGTTGAGGCAGATCAGATTAAACATACAATCTATCTTTTACAGGGGAGACTAGCTCCTTTATATGAGCCTGTGAAATTTGGACTGGCCGAAAAAATGATTATAAAAAGTGGTGTAGTTGCATTAAAGATTAAAAAAGAAGAATTTTTACATGAGTATAAAAAAATTGGAGATCTAGGAAGAGCAGTGGAATATTTTAAAAAAGGAATAAGATCTCTCGAAAAAAAAGAACTATCAGTAATGAATGTATATAGACAGCTTTACGAACTCGCTAGTGCAGGAGGAGAAGGATCACAGGATGTAAAGATTCAGACTTTAGTTAATCTAATTCGTTCACTTGACGCTTTGTCGTGTCGTTATGTGGTGCGAATTCCCATTGGTGTGCTTCGTTTAGGCTTTTCTGATATGACGGTATTGGATGCTTATTCTTGGATGATAAAGGGAGATAAAAGTCTACGACCAACAATAGAAAAAGCTTATCATGTAAGACCGGATCTGGGTCAGTTAGGGTATGTCTTAAAAAAAGAAGGGACAGGAGGATTAAAAAAAATGAGACCAGCCATTTTCACACCAATTCTTATGATGCGGGCAGAACGGTTGTCATCAGGACAAGAAATTATCGAAAAGATCGGCCGTTGTGCCGTCGAATATAAATATGACGGATTTCGTCTTCAGGTTCATTATTCGGCCAAAGGCCGATTGCCCTCTGGGCAAAAAAAAATCAAAGTACGATTATATTCCAGAAATCTTGAGGATGTTTCGTATATGTATCCAGACGTGATAGAAGGCGTTAAAAGAGAAGTTAAAGCCAATGAAATCATCTTTGAAGGTGAAGCGATCGGATTTGATCCGCACTCGGGCAATTTCTTGCCTTTCCAAGAAACTGTTCAAAGAAAGAGAAAGTACGGAATTGAGGAGAAAATGAAGGAAGTCCCTCTGAAATTTTTCGCCTTTGAGCTTTTATATCTTGATGGGAAAAAGTTCCTTGACATAAGTTATCTTGAGCGCCGAAGAGCGCTGGAGCGATCGATCAAACTCACCGGTGATATTTTTAAAGATACACTACTTTTGGCATCTGAAAATATTCTCGATGATCCCAAAAAATTGGAGCTGATGTTTGATGACGCCGTTTCTAAAGGACTCGAGGGAATTATTGCTAAAAAACTAAGCGGTGTCTACAAACCGGGAGCAAGAGAGTGGAACTGGATTAAGTTTAAAAGAAGTTATAGCTCTAAAATTGAGGATACCATAGATTGTTTGGTGATGGGGTATGACTTTGGCAAAGGGAAAAGAGCAGGATTTGGAATTGGGGCGTTCTTGGTTGGCGTCTATGATGAAAAGCAAGATAAATTTTTAACGGTTGCTAAAATAGGGACAGGTTTATCAGATGAAGAGTGGAAGCAGTTAAAAGTTAGAAGTAAGAAATTAGAAGTTAGAAGTAAACCGGTATTATATGAGGTTGATAAAATGATGGAGTGTGATGTGTGGATATCTCCATCAATCGTGGTTGAAATTAAGGCAGATGAGATCACCAAATCACCCGTGCACACTGCTGGACGAAAACTAAGACCTTCAAAATCAGGTAAAGCGCTCGAAGTCGATATCCCCGGCTTTGCCTTGCGTTTTCCACGCTTGGAGAGATTTCGCGACGACAAGCGACCCGAGGATACAACTACGCTTGGTGAAATTAAAAAAATGTATAATACCTAAAATGTTGCCATTTTTTTCAATCATCATCCCAACTTTAAATGAAGAGCTCTTTGTCAAAAAAATCTTGGGTGATTTAGCAAAGCAAAAAGTAAAGAATTTTGAGACGATTGTGGTCGATGGTAACTCTAAAGACAAAACACGCCAGATTATTTTAACCTACCAAAGAAAGATTCCGATTACCTTATTAAGAAGAAATCCGCCAAATCTACCCTTGCAAAAAAATCTAGGAGCAAAACAGGCAAAAGGATCATATCTTTTGTTTCTGGACGCAGATATGTCAGTTTCGCCCTCATTTACCAAGGCGGCCGAAAGACTCATTAGAAATAAAAAAGGATTGGTATTTCAACCATATCTTTTTCCCTTAGAAAAAGATGAATATCCAGAAGTAAGTACAGTCTATCCCTTAGTTAATAAGTTGATAGAATTTTCACAAAACTTCAACAAACCTTTTTCCGCTGGTCCTGCGATGTTTTGGGAGAGAAAAGTGTTTTTAACGATAGGAGGTTTTGATAATATTTTTGGCGAGGACCATCAGATTATCCGTAAAGCTCATACCTGGGTTTGCGTCCAAAATTTCTCTCCAGCTTAAAAGTTCTTTTCTCACTAAGAAGAATGAAGAAGGAGGGGAGATTGCTTCTTCTTTCTAAGGTTCTATATTCACATTTATATCTTCTCTTTAACGAGAAAATGAAAAAAAAACTGATCACCTACGAGATGGGCGGACACCTCTATAATCATTTAGGGGAGCAGAGTAACAAAAAAGACTTCATTCCTCGGATAAAAAAGTTATTTAAATCTATTCTTCTTGACTAGTGTTTTTATTGCACCTTTCTTAAGTCATAGACAAGATATCCTTCATTTTCGTAGACTTTTGGAAGATTATAGAGATGTGGTTTTTCAACCACTATATAAGACGCTTTAAAGGTTTTGGCGATTTGTTTGAAATCAAAAGCAGAAAGAGAGTAGTAAGCTTGATAAGTTTGCCTGTAGTTTGAAAAGACGTCTCCTTCGAATTTATCAATCACCTCTGGTGCAATTCTGGCAAATCGCTCTTTCCAAGAAGATAGACCGCTAGGAACAATGGCAATTTCTGCCAAATCAAAAAGTGAGACTAGGGTAGACCTTTCTGATCCTGCCCGCCAGGCGATTTCGTAAAACCACTCTTTATAAGGCGGCGTGATAAAAATATCATCTCTTTGGGAATGGGCACGAGCCCATAGTTGGACATCATAAAAGGAAGATTTAGGAGGAAAGATATAGATGCCAGGACGCCAGATATTCGATGAAAAGGACATGATTGCTATGCTAATAAAAACCACAGTGGTGATAATGGTTGTAAAGGTAGCCCAATAATGTGGGGATAGGATTTTTCGAGTAAGCCATACTACCAAGAGGGCAGCTGGAGATAGAGAGAAGATAGTTGTGAGAGAAAACATGGAAAGGTCGAGATTATTTATTTTTTTAGATTCATAAAGAGTCACAATGTAATGAATAAAATAAAGCAAAGAAAAGATGAGAATAAATACTCCCGCTCTCATAAGCTGGGACTGGATAATAATAGTTGAAGGATATACGTAGGAGGCTAAAGTTTGGATTATCAAGATAATAAAAAGCGCAAGCATGAACAGAGTGATGGTAGATGTATGTTGAAGTCTTTTAAGGGAATTTCTGGAAATAATAAATAAAATTACACTACTTATTCCACCTAGTGGGAGAAGTGTTATAAATAAGTTAGATCCGACAAAGTAAAACATATGATATAGTATGCCGCGACTAATAATCCAAAACCATTCAGAATTTACACCCAATTCTACAGGTGACCCCTTCACCTTCCAGAGTAATACTGGAAGAGCTCCGATTATAAATATTATTAGTCTAACTATGATGTTTTTAAGTCCCACTTTTTTTATTTTTATAATCGAGGCAAAGAGAAACATAAATAAAACAAAATTTACAGAAACAACATGTAAGTTGTATAAAATTCCTAGTAGAAAAAAAGCAAGTATGTAGCGCTTGTCAAGATATAGATTAATAGCCATAAGTAAAAAGGGTAAGACAAAGGTTCGGTTGAGGAGACTAAACTCGATGAGTGGAAGACCCGAAAATCCAACATGCGGTAATGTGAAAACAATAATTGTCAGAAAAGATGTAAGGGGACTATTAAACAATTTCTTACTAATATTCCATAAGCCCCAAAAGGTTAGATAGAGTATAGAGATATATACTATAAACATAGTAATTTCTAGAATCCCAAGCTTATAAAAAGGGAGGAATAAAAGCCAGAAGAAAGAGTAGTGATATAGCCGTAGATTAAGGAAATAATCGTTAGGATATAGCGAGGGATCGGCAAACTTCTTTAAAAAAGGGATATGTGATGCCTGATCAAAAGTTCCAAAATAATATCCTATTGTGAAGAGGCTAATTAGAGTAGCTATAGCAAAAAGAAGATGCCGATAAAATTTATTTTCCCAAGCGAGTAAACTAAATGATTTAATCTTATCTATTATTCTTTCAGTTTTCATAAAAACTTAAAAATTCAGGATTCAATTATAATATATACTTCGATAACTCAGGTTTGCAACTGAGTTACTCAGTATATACCCATCTAATCCTTCGACATGCTCAGGATTAGTCCTGAGCGAAGCCGAATGGACTAATCCACTTTTTCGCTCTTGCGAGCTGCAAACTGGAGGAAGATGGGTATAGATTACGAAATCATTTATAATTAGTTCTGATGAAGCCATTTTTTTCGATTATTATTCCAACCTTAAATGAAGAACACTTTTTACCCCACCTTTTAAAAGATCTGCAAAAGCAAAAAGATAAAAATTTCGAGATAGTGATAGCTGATGGAAATTCGGAGGATAGGACAAAAGAAGTGGCATTAGCATATAAAAATCTTTTATCTTTATCATTTTTTATTAATGAAAAGAAGAATGTTGCCTATCAACGAAATTTCGCAGCCAGAGAAGCCAAAGGAAAATATTTAATATTTATCGACGCCGATTCAAGAGTGTCTTCAGCTTTCACTAAAATTTTAAGAAAAGAGATTGATCGTAAAAAGGGATTAATCTTTCTTCCCTATAATCTTCCCAGTGAAAATGATACTCAAACTAAACTTCTTTTCCGATTTGTAAATTTTCTGGTAGAGCTATCCCAGACTACGGGAAAGCCTTTTTCCACGATGGGAATGATCTGGGAGAAAAACTTTTTTTATACAATCGGCGGCTTTGATGAGAAAGTGTATATTGCTGAAGATCATAAAATCATCCAAGACGCCCACCTTTGGGGTGTTAAGGCAAAATTTTTAAATAAGGTAAGAGTTACCTTTTCTTTAAGAAGAATGAAAACTGAAGGTCAGTGGTCTTTACTCTATAAATATCTTGTGGCGACGTCCCACATTCTTTTAAAAGGCGATATAAAAAAGAAAATTTTCAAATATGAAATGGGGGGAGGAATTGAACGTAAAGATAAAACAAACCTAAATTTTAAGCAAAACTTTAAATATTATCTTAAAGAGCTCAAACAATTTTTCGAACAATAATTACACACGTTGGATTACTTAGTGATTTTAAAGGTAGAAATTATCGGATAGTGATCAGAAAATTCCTTTTCTACCCGCTTGCTTCCTACAAGTTTAATATTTTTAAAAAAGGTATAGTCTACTTTCAACCTGCCATTAAAATATTTTCTGACAATTTTATATACTAACTCCTGAACAAAACTAGCTCTGGTGAAAGATCTATCTGGGTATCTAATTGTGTAAGATATTTTGTTGGTAGCCTCTTTAAATCCATATCGCAGCAAAAGATTTTCTAATCTCTTTCTTCTGTAGGGAAAGTAATTAAAATCACCAGTTAGTACGATGGGTAGTTTTGTATCTTTGATTGTGTGATTTAAGATAGTTTGGAGTTGATTTGTTCTGGTTCGATTGATACCCTCAACGGTCAGATGAATATTATAAATTGCCACTCTTTTTTTATTTTTAGTTAATAAAAAATCCGTTCTTAATATAGTTCGAGGTGTATTTTTTCCTTTGATAATATTTAAGACAGCGATAAACATTTCATAGATACTTTTGGGAAGACTAAAAGAATCTGTTTTCACCAATTTTAATTTTTCTGCATTGAAGTATGTTGCTACCGCAAAGATTTTGCCAAACTTTATAAAAGAATTTGAGTAGTCAGCGAGCCTATATCCAAACTTATTTAGTCTAGCTAAATTTTTTTCACTCGCTTCTACTTCCTGCAGACAAAGAATTTCAGGTTTATCTTGATATAGAATTTGCTCAAGCTCTATAAAAGCCTTATTGAACAAGACGTTATAAGTGAGCAGAGAAAAACTCATAGCCTAGATACATTATACATCACTCGTAAAAATGGATATGAACAAATTATCCACAATTTTATATTTAAAATATTTAAAGCCTTAAGAAGGCCCATTTCATCTATATTATTCTATAGGATTATCTTATAGAATATAATAATATTTCTATAGGTCTTGACAATTGTAAGGTAATTGTTTATAGTTTTATTATGAATATAGATATGTTTCCCCAAAGAGCTAAAAAGAATAAAAGTGAAGAGAAATTGCTGGATAAAAAAGATTTAATAAATTTTGTTAGAGAACAATTTAAGGAGTTAATGAAGAAAAACCTAAAGATCCCGGTAAAACTTTACCATCTTTAAACATCAAATATTATAAAAAAAAGAGCATCACTACCGCTCGTATTAGGGGACGACGAGTAGTAATGCTCTTTTTATCTCGAAACTTTGGACGTCGAACGTCCTTTCCGGGATTTAAAAAGAACGATAGCAAAAAGATTTTGTTTTGTCAATATTCAGATTAAATTGTTTAAAAATCTACCTTATATAAAGCCCCAAAACTATTTGAAGTTTTAAAGATTAATTCTCCTATTTTGGAAAATTTTTCTTGGTTTAATTTTGGATATTTTTTCTTCTCTATGGTTGAGACAACCACATAATTAACTTTATATTTTTTAATAAGCGATAAAGTTTGATTAATATCAGGAGATTGGTAAATATTTTCAATATCGGCAATTCTATTGCCTACAGCATCTACAGATCCTCTCCAAAGCCATTCGTGTACCCACCAGCCTGCAACAGTTGGCAACCCAGTATATGCCGATATTCTTTCATAATCAGTATATGAATCTCCTTGAGCTTCAAGAATGACTGGCTGGTTCTTAATATTTGAATTTATAAAATCAATCATTTCTTTATCTTCGGAAAATATTTCTACCTTCTCGTCAAAAAAATATTGTTCCAACCATTTAGAGCCATCTAATTGTATGGGGCGATTTAATTGACCGTAATATGATGGTATGGAATATAAGGGATAGATAGCCACGAAGAAAAAGAAAAAAATAAAAATGAAGACAAATATACGCTTTTTTATTTTATCAAGTAGTTTTATTCTAAAAAAAGTATAGGTTGAGGCAATACCCATAATGATAAAAGCCTGATAACCTAACTTAAACATGGTATTGGCACGGAAATGGGCAGGGTAAATATCTTTGATGTAAAAAAATTCGGGAATGATAATTAAAAACGAACCAAACAGGAAAAGGATTAGGATAAATGTGTCTATATGGTTAATAGTCTTTTTGTCATGCCGAATCCGTTCGCTTTCGCTCAGGACTATAGCCCGTTTCAGCATCTGTTTTTTAGAATTCAGATCCCGAAATCCATTCGACAAGTTCAGGATCCTGAGTTTACCGAAGGACAAGTTCGGGACAACTTTTGTTATAACTAAAAAAATAATCAAATTTACAAAGAAGAATCCCCAAAGTATAAAAAGCATCCATATCGGAGTGACTTGACAGTTCCCTTTCTCAAAAAGGAAAGGACCGATCTTTGTTAACTTTGTTAAGAATTCAGGACTACAGTTTACACCTATACCTGTGACAAAAGGCTTAAAGTATAGTGAGAAGGGTAAAACAAAGATCAGGAAAGAGCCAATTAAGATAAGTACGTTTACGATGAATTGTTTAGTTAGTTTATAGATGGTAAACAAAATTAAAATGGTTAGTAAAATATAAATAGGACCGTCAAATGCGTTAGTCATGTAATGAACGGCGGTGAGGAAACCTAAAAAAATAGTAGCTAGCAGTGAGTAATTAATAGTTAGTATTTTAGGGAGATTAAGAGATACTGATAGCGAAAAAATAGAATTTTCAGCTGTTTTTAACTTTAAGTCATACTTTTGACTTTTAACTTTGGACGTGTTATTTTCTCCAGCTTGAGTTTCAAATTCATATTTTGTTTTTAAGAAAAAGATGAATAAGACCGCCAGCGTCAAAAGAACAACGGGTATATCGAATACGTGCCCGTGTAGATCTGCTACCACCCAGGAGTAAGAAGGGAACTCGTGGATTGTATTGGGTATAAAGCGAGTAGCGTTGGGATACCAATATTTGGTGGGATTATACCAAGATAAAATTTTCCAAAAAGGGACTGGGCTTTCGTTTGGATAACCTTTGGTAAATAAATAGATAGTGTGAAGATTGCCTCCTAAATTAACAATATAACTTCCCAAAATACCAAAAAAGATCAACTTACCATAATTTAAGCCGGTTTGAACTTTTTCTTTAAAATAAGAATAAAAAGTATTAATTATACCTATAGTAAGCGAAAATGCTTGAGAAACTGATAGGGCAAAAATTGTCCCCAGGAGAAGGTTATAGCCAATAGCCGATTTAATTCCGGTTAGTTTAATTAAGAATGCTCCAGTTAGGTGGCCAAAATAATAGTAATTGATGAAATAGCCCTTGGGGCTTGACGGATCTGGGGACAACCACATATCCAAAGGCGGAAAATACTTGGCTCTCAGAATAGAATTAATAAAACCAAAATCCATGAATTTCTCAAGACCACGAATCGACGGCTCTTGTCCCCGCACAAAATTCCAAAGAAGAAGAGCCCCAAGAAAAAGAAATTCTTCAAAAATGATCAAAAATAAAACGGGTAATTCCTTATTGGTAATTCTTATTTTGATCTTTTTGAGGACTAGCAAATTTATCAAGCTAAAAAAAACAATGAGAAATATCAAGCTGGTTTGAGAAAAAGGCACTATTTTTAGAACACCCAAGACGAATATTGTATAGCTTGTAAAAAGAATGGCGAGAATTTTGGAAAAAGCATACCCTAGGTCGGGAAAATAGCGACCAAAAATTTTTTTCGCTAAAGGGAAGAAAACGACGCCTAAGATAAAAAGTGGTAGATACCACTTTAATGTTGTGTAAACCCAGTTCATGATAGATAAAAGTAAAAGGATAATAAATGATTTTCAGCCAATTTTTTATTATATAATACAATCCAATATCAATTGCAAAACAAAATTAATTTCTGTATGGAAAAAAAATTTACACCTTCCCAAGTTGAAGAAAAGATTTATAGCTTTTGGGAAAAAAAGGGCTTACTTAGGTCAAAACAGGGTAAACCTTATACTATATTGATGCCTCCGCCCAATGCCAATGCCTCTCTTCACGCGGGTCATGGTATGTACACAGTTGATGACGTTTTGATTCGCTACAAAAGACTTAGAGGCTATGCTTCTTTATGGATTCCAGGTATGGATCATGCGGGTTTTGAGACACAATTTGTTTATGAAAAACATTTAGCAAAACAGGGTAAATCCAGAATGGATTTTGACAGGAAGACTTTCTACAACAATGTATACAGATTTGTTCAAGAAAATTCCGGATTAATCTATAAACAATTTAAAAAATTGGGGTTTCTGGCTGATTGGAATAGAAGTATTTTTACTTTAGATAGTCACGTTCTTCAACAGGTTTTTGAAACGTTTAAAAAGATGGAGGGAGAAGGAAAAGTTTACAAGGATGAATATATTGTCAATTACTGCACATTTGATGGTACATCGCTTTCAGAACTTGAAACAGAACACGTTGAAAGAACTGACCTTTTGTACTACATGAAGTATGGTCCTTTTGTTTTGGCAACGGTCAGACCTGAAACTAAATTCGGGGATACTGCACTAGCGGTTCACCCCAAAGATAAAAGATATAAAAAATGGATAGGAAAAGAAGTTGAGGCAGAGGGACTCCTTGGTAAATTCAAAATAAAAGTTATTGCTGATGAGATGGTCGATCCACGCTTCGGCACCGGCGTGGTCAAAATTACTCCGGCACACGACTTTAATGATTTTGAAACTGGAAGACGACATGGCCTACAAATTAAACAAGTCATTGGTTTAGACGGGCGATTGAATAAGCTGACAGGTTCCTATGCCGGTTTAAAAGTAAAAAAAGCGCGGCAGAAAGTTGCAGAAGATCTAGAGAAGAAAGGCTTAATAATTAAGATCGATAAAAATTACTCTCATTCTGTAGCTGTTTGTTATAAGTGTAAAAGAGACCTTGAGCCGATGATTATTCCCAACTGGTTTATCAAAGTATTAGATTTAAAACCTCCGGTAATAACCGCGATTAAAAAAGATAGGGTGAAATTTTTTCCAAAAAGGTTCAAAAGGCAAATTCTGAACTGGATGGAGGTAATGCATGACTGGCCAATCAGTAGGCAGATAGCCTGGGGAATAAGAATTCCGGTTTGGTATGATGTTGAAATCAATCCAAATCTATTCGTAACTTTCTTAAATAAAAGTGGCGCATCTGTCTCTAGTAAAATTGCGGATTTACTGAAAAAATATAATTTTTCCGAGATAGAAGAAGGATTACAAAAACTTATTGCCGACAAAAAAGCAAAGTATGTGGTAAGTATAAATAAACCTAAAGGAAACTATTTGCAAGAGACCGACACTTTTGATACCTGGTTTTCTTCAGGACAATGGCCACTGGTTACTCTTAAAAAGGATGAATATAAAGCTAGATTCCCGACTGATTTTATGGGAACTTTGCAGGATATACTCCCTTTTTGGATTTCAAGAATGATAATGCTAGCGCTTTATATGAGGGATGAAGTTCCTTTTAAAAATGTTTATCTCTGGCCGAT
>MGAI01000022.1:0-7905 GCA_001789695.1 Candidatus Roizmanbacteria bacterium RIFCSPLOWO2_01_FULL_37_16
TGATCTATGGAAAAACGCCCGGTTTATCCGTGTCACCGAAGCCGGTTTTCGCGAAAGCAAAGCCCACAATATTGAGGAGTTATAAAAATATTAAATTACCAAATTATATCGAGAATTATAATAACAATTAATTAAAGCTGATTATGGCTGAAGAATTGACTAAACTCCAAAAACACATAGATAGGATTGGCCCTGATGGTGTTTATAGATATAGAATTGAGCCAGTTGCTTTTGCTATCTTACATGCAGCTAAAATGCCTGATGTATTAGGCCAAATTGCTCCAGTTTTGGAAGAGGCCTTAAGAAATAACGGAAATAGGTTAGTAGAAGTGAATGATGAAAAAGGCCCAATACCCCCAGATACTGATGCTGCCCTTCGATTTGAAGATTTTGAGTCGAGACATATGCGACCAGATTTATTATTAAGATTTCCCAAGACCAAAGGTGGAAGACCTTTAAGTAAAGTGATTTACTCCTCAAATACAAATACTGCAATTATTCCCGATGAATCAGAGAGAACACATTGGGGTAGACAATACTGCGGCGCTAAAAAAGCTGAAATAGGGATTTTATTCGAAGCCAGTGATTCCGATCCAGGGATTAGTCCAGGATCACGTGCGATGATTGCCTCTTTGGAAGGTAATGTAGGCGAAGAAATTTATAAAGAGGGAGAAGAAAAAGATTTTTTTAAAAGAGTAGCAAAAAGGACTGCTTTTACAGCTAAAGCTGAGATGGTAAATCGAAGGCATAAAGTAGAAAATCCAAATGTAACCTTTGGAAGATGGGCGTCTTTGCCTGAAGTTCAAGAATTAAGAAGCGCTGTCTCAATGTTCGCTGAGGCAGGTCTACTGTGGGATATTGATATGGGTCAATATCTACCACCTTTAGAAGCGGGGGCAGTCCTTTATACGATGAAACAAGCAGGATATGGTGAGGGACAGGAAAGCAATCTTGTAAACCTTAATGGTGAGTGGATAATGGCAATTTCTGAAACTGGGGAGAGTAAGACAAACTTGGATCCTTTAAAGGGAAATGCAGTGCCGGTGCCGGCTATAACAGAAGACGGTCATGTCCATTGGTTATTAAAAGGATTCCCAAAGGGCCACCCGATTAATGTTTATAGACATCCATCAAGACAAAGTTTATCGGATTTAAGAGATTTTATATATAAAAACGCATTAAGAGGAAATCTCGGTAGAATGTTTTGGGCTCTTTTACTGGGTAAAGAAGTTTTAACCGACAATCCACCGTCCATTGAGACATTCGAAAATGGAATTTTATATCATATCGGTGCATTACTAGAAAATGAAGAAATAAATGGTTCAGGAGAAAATGCCTTTGAGGAAGCGTTAAAATATTTGTTCAATCAGTTTCAGAAATCTAAATTTTTACCAATCATTCCAAAAGGTTTTAAACCAGGTATTAATGCCCTAGCCCATATTCATGGAATGGCTTCTTTTGATCAAGAAGATAAAAAGGTATTCATAGAAGAAGTTGACTTATCTGAATTGGGTTTTCCTCATACTCCATCTTGTGGTTCGTTTGAGTCTGTGCTTGCTGCACTAAGAGGAATAGTTAATTTATATTATAGATTTGGTCTAATGAATTCGATTGAGGAAATTCGGGGCGTTCGAATTCGGGGTCACGGAAGCATTCTGTTTGGTAATAACGGTATATTGAATCTAGCAAAAGGGGTAGTAAGTCGGGTTAATTTTGAACGTACCAGTGACGGAAGACTTCTGGTGCCAAAATATTAATTTTTGAATAATTTAAAGCGTGAATACGTTTTTGAGACAACTTCTTTTTTGAAAAAAAGCTTGTCGGGCCAGTTGTAAAGAATAATGAGGACTAATCAACTCTTCGACTCCAAGAAGTTCGGGATTCTTATAGAGATTCTCTGAAGAGATATAAGTTAAGATCCACTTTCAGTTTAGCGTATTATACCAATATGTAACTAAATTAACTCCATAAGGTATAATGTTTATTTACGGAAATAAACATTCTGACTTAAAGGATTTTGCTAACTAATTAAAAAGAGGAGAATTATGAATATTTTTTCTTTAGTTTTTACTATCCTCGGCCTTTCGCTTTTTGAGATCATATCTAGCGTTGACAACGCCATCATCAACGCCGAAGTTTTATCCACGATGAAGCCGAAGGCAAGAAGGTGGTTTTTAGTTTGGGGAATTCTAATTGCGGTTTTTGTCTTACGTGGACTTCTACCCTGGATTATTGTTTGGCTGACAACGCCATCTTTGGGACCTGTTGAGGCTCTTTTTGCCACTTTTAGTAACGATGAAAAAGTTATTCAAGCAGTTGAGTCGTCGTCACCACTTCTTCTTATCGGTGGTGGAACATTTCTCATCTTCCTCTTTTTCCACTGGCTATTTATGGAAGATAAAAACTTTGGACTTCCTGGAGAGAAATTTATCAGACGACAATCAGTCTGGTTTTATGCCATAGTGTCAATAATTCTGGCAGTCCTTGTCTGGTTTGCTTTAAAGGAAGATCCTCTGATGGCGTTTGGTTCGGTATTGGGATCTACAGCTTTTTTTATCGTACATGGTTTCAGACAAAACGCCGAACTTGAGGAGAAAAACTTAATGGATAGAACATCAAAAAGAACAGATATAAGCAAAATCCTATATCTTGAAGTGATTGATGCAACATTTTCCATAGACGGAGTTTTGGGTGCATTTGCTTTTACCTTGTCAGTGCCTCTTATTTTATTAGGAAATGGTCTTGGCGCTTTGGTGCTTAGACAGTTGACGATTAGAAACATAGAAAGGATTAAAAAGTACCGCTATATTAAAAATGGCGCCATGTATTCGATATTATTTTTAGGACTGATTATGTTGCTGGATAGTTTTGCTTTTCATATTCCGAGTTGGCTATCTCCACTTATAACATTTGGCGTGGTTGGCTACTTCTTCTACAGATCAAAAAAAGAGACGGAAGAGGTATAATACTGGTAAGACCAAGGGCAAGTGCTGGAATGGCAGACAGGCAAGTCTCAAATCCCGATGATTGGCGCAGTGGCGGAATGGCATACGCGTAGGTCTCAAAAACCTATGGTAGGTAACTACCGTGTGGGTTCAACTCCCACCTGCGCCACTATCGGGACGACTGCCTCCTTGCCCACAAGGGATTACTTTTTATCCTCTTGACACTGATTATTGACGATAGTATGATTGGTTTTACTGGGCTTTAGATAGCTATCTAATATGACCCAATTAAGAGACATTATTAAAACAGAAGGAATAATCAAGATTTCACCTGAAGAAAGTCTCTCCAGCGCTGTATCAAAGCTGAGAACTTCTCATGATGCTGCTTTTGTTTTTAATGACAAAAAAAAATTTCTAGGACTTATTAATCCATACTATTGCCTTTTTAAATCATCCTATCCCGGTAATGCAAAAGCGGAACACTGCCTATACCATCCTCCTAAAGTTCGGATAGACTACTCGATAGCAAAAGTAGCTGGACTTTTCATTGAATCAAAAATTCATTATCTGCCTGTATTTGATCTCCAGGATCGATTTATAGGGATAATATCGGCAAGACACCTTTTGGCAAATTATCTGGGTTCAGCTTGGTTTGATATCCCAATAAAAGATATATTGAAGATAAAAAACAAACCGTTGACAACTATTTATGAGGAGGATACAGTAAGCTCTGCCATTAGCGCCTTCAAACAAACCAAGGTATCAAAGCTAATTATTTTAAATAAAGATCTCAAACTTCGGGGAATATTAAGTTATTATGACCTTATAGCCTATCTAGTCAGTCCGCGAAATTCCCAACATCGAGGGGAACGGGAGGGCAATCATACGAGTTTTAATCATCTTAAAATAAAAAATTTTGCTAAAACCTACACGCTCACTTTAAGTCCAGATGACTCAGCTCAAAAAGCCTTAGATCTGATATTAAATAAAAAAATAGGCAGTGTTGTTATAGTAGACGCGGAGCGTCATCCAATTGGCATCATTACCACCAAAGATTTCCTTAGACTCCTGATGAGGAATGGAAACGGGAAGAAAGTCGAATTCATCAGCAAGAATCTTTCCCAACAAAGCCGCCAGATTGTAGGCGGCTTTTTTAATTATCTATCGTTTTTAATCAAAAAAATTCCCGAGATCACCAAGGCACGGCTTTTTGTCAAAGAAGAAAAGCGAGGCAGGCTATTTAAGGTGGCGTTATCTCTTATAACTAAGAAAGGCAATCCTCAGGTTATAAAAAAAGAAGGTAAAAATCTTGTTAAAGTCTTACGTGAGGTAAAAAAAGTTTAGAACTTCTTTCAAAACCTCACATCTTTATTTTAAAATCAGGTGGTCTCGCTCAAGCGGGGACGGAATCTGAATAAAATAAAGGTTTTTCTAAAATTCTATTAGGAGGTTAAAATATTATATTTAAATATTTCCCAAAGGGCTCTAACACCATCCTTCCAGCCGATCTTCTTTCCTTCTTTATAAGTTCTGCCGTAATACGATATCCCCACTTCGTATATTTTTAAACCTTTAATTTTGGCAATTCTGGCAGTGATTTCTGGTTCAAAGCCAAAGCGTTTGCTTTGTAGTTTTGGGGCAATTTTTCTAATCAAACCACCTCGAAAGACTTTGTAACCGGTTTCAATATCGGTTAAATTGAGATTGGTAAACATGTTTGACAATGTAGTTAAGACAAAATTTCCGACAAAATGCCAGAAATAAAGCACTCGATGTGGAGAGTTTGATATGAAACGTGACCCGTAAACAACATCAACGCCGTGATGTAAAAAAGGCGAAAGCAGCTGTGGGTAGTTGGCTGGATCATATTCAAAATCAGCATCCTGAACCAGAACAATATCACCAATTGACCTTATAAAACCTGCTTTTAAAGCAGTTCCTTTCCCTTGGTTTTTTTCATGCTTTATATAGGTAAATTTTATTTTCTTATCTTTTTTTAAGCTTAATTCTATATTCTTAATTTTTAATTCTGACTTATCAGTTGATCCATCGTTTATAACTATGACTTCTTTTTTTAAGCTGAGCGAGTTAGCTTTCGCTACTTTTTCGATTATTTTCACTATGTAGTTTTCTTCGTTATAAACAGGTATTATTATTGAAATAGTCTTATATTTTTTCATTTAGTTAAATATTTTAACAATTTGTTAGATTATTAAATGGCTAAATTGAAATTTTTCCTTATTCTACTTTCATTATTTCTTATTCTAATTCTTAATTATGGTATATATATTGGTAAGTTTAATCCCTTATTTATTCTCCTTTGGATGACATCATTGATTTTATTCATATTACCATTTGTAAGCGAAATTTTGCCAAATATTAAACCACTTAAACTCTCAAAAAATACTTTTTTTATTACTTTGGTATTATTATTTCCCTCCATTGTTAGGATACTAAGCTATCAAAAATATCGGTTTCATCAAGACGATATGATATCGGCGTATTTTTCTGCCAAATATGATTTAGCCAGTACTAATTTTTTTGGCGCAATACCTATTGATAGTCGCGATTGGGTGAGTCAGTTTTCCGCAGTCTATCATTATTTGCAAAAGATTTTTTTTATGATATTTGGAGAGAGCCTAATGAGTGTAAAATTATCAACGATTCCTTATGTTATTATTACTTCTTTTTTTCTATATCTTACAGTTAAATTGTTATTTAACAGACGAACCGCCATTGTTTCACTTATTCTTTACACCTTCTTTCCTGTAAGTTTATACCATGAGACTCTTGGTCTGCATCTGAATGCAAGTACGACAGTATTTGCAGCATTTTTCTTTTTTTTACTGTTATATTTAAAAAATAGGAAAAAAATATACTCAATTCTTACTGGTATATCTTGTTCTTTCTGTTTCCTTTTTTATACGTCATCCTTTATTGCATTACCTATCATGATTTTATTTTTATCTCTGGATTTTCTTATTAGAAGAGAAAGATATATTTTTGTAAACTTGATTCTTACTATTTTCACTTTTTTGTTGAGTTTTAGCCCTTTTTTAACTTATATGTATCAAACAAAAAATTACTACCCGGTTCAAAGGCTTAGTTATTCCAATCTTCTTACCGGTAAATCATCGGATTTTAAAGAAAGGATTAAAAAGGGTGAAAGTGTAATACAGATTATTAAGAAAAATTTTACCAGTACAATAAAGTCAATTTTTATCCAAGGAATGAGAGGACATGGGGGATATAATTTTGGAGAGAGACTGGCTTTTTTTGAAAAAACAAGTTTAATATTTTTTCTTTTAGGGGGATTTCTCTCATTTCTCTCTTTACTTTTTCTCAAAAGTAGAGTAGAGCTATTTGTGACATATATAGTTGTTGTATCGACATTTTTAGGAGTAGTTTTTACCAATATGCCGCCTGCTTTTCATAGACTTTTAGTAGCTGTACCTTCCTTAGTTATATTAAGTTCCGTACCGTTTTATTTTTTACACCTTATATTTAAAAAAAATGACTTGATGTGGATTTTTGTAACGATCCTAACTTTAGGAATTTATTCACTAAGTAATTACAATTATTTTTTAAAGTCAACTGAATTGGAAAAAGACAAACCTGAATTTAAAATGGGATATTATATAACTAACAATTACCCTGATCGAAAAGTATATGTGGCAGCCTATACAACTCATGCGTTACAAAAAATATTCTATTTTTTTGAGAGCAAAAATATGAAAAAAGCAGAAGTTGACTATCATGACTCTCTCTTAGAAAGATTTAATCCAAGTGAGAAATACGTCTATGCGATTATTTTTCCTGATAGTTTTAATAAGATCTTTGAAGAAAAAGATAAACGTGGGAGAATCATCAACTTTTCCCAAGATTATAGCCTATTTGTAAATTAAGTGCATTTTTTCAAACTCTAATTATTGGGTAGGACTTTAGCTATTGTGAAACAAGATTATAACTTAAGTTTAGAAAAAGAAAAAAATAGATTAACCAACCCCAGGAGGACACCAAACCAAAGTGTGACAATCCTAAATACCAAAGTTATAAATATAGCTTGAGGTATTTCTATTGGGAAAAACAAGGTTAATAGCGAGGTGATTGATCCTTCGGCGACTCCAATGCCTCCTGGGATCAAAACTAAAAAGCCAGCGATAGAAGAAAAGGAAAAAATAAAGAGTGCATAAAAAAGCGACTTCCATTGCCAAAAAGATCCAAAGTTGTTTATCAGTAAAAAGAGCGAAATGCCTTCGAAAGACCAAGCTAATATGGATAATAGTATTCCTGTTGTCAGCTGTCTAAATTTAAGAAGCTTATGCGAATGCTCGAAAAAAGTAATAAAAAAATCAAGCGGTTTTAAGTGTCCAAATCTTCCTTCGAGTTTTTTTATAATCCTAAGCGTGTATTTTTTATAATAGACAAAAAGGAAAAATAGAACTACGATTAAAAAGGAGAAAAGGAAAAAGATGACTGATTGTCTGAAGAGATAAATTCCTCCCAAGGCTAAGATCATCATACCAACACCGTCGGTCATTCTTTCTATAATAAGAAGCGGCACCATTTGAGCAAATTTATTTCCGGTTTCTTTTTTGACAAGATAAGCTTTTACTACCTCACCCATTTTGCCTGGTGTTACTGTCATCGAAAGACCCGCCAAAAATATCCTAAATGAGGTAGAGAAAGGGATTTTTATAGCAATTTGTCGAAGAAAATACTGCCAGCGAAAAAACCGAATTAAGTAATTTAAAAAACTAAAAAGGAGGAGAACTATCACAACAGTCCAATTAAAGGAATAGGAAATATTTATAATTTTTTTCAGGTCACCAAATAAGACAAGCAAAGCATAAAAAAGAAGTCCTAGGATAAAAATGAGAAGTATTTTTTTTTCTTGTTTTTTAAGATCAAAATCGAAATTTTTCTTAAATTTATGCAGCATCTGTTTATTATATAATAA
>MGAI01000022.1:7919-9656 GCA_001789695.1 Candidatus Roizmanbacteria bacterium RIFCSPLOWO2_01_FULL_37_16
TAAAAATGCGGGAATAATCATCAAAAATCCTATGAAGGTTTTAATTACTGGAGGCGCAGGTTTCTTGGGTTTGCATCTGGCAACTTTCTTGACCAAAAAAAAGATAGAGGTTACTCTAGTTGATATTGCAGATTTTGAAAAAAGCGAGTATTCGAAAAAATGTACTCTTGTGAATGGCGATGTAAGAGATGAAAGCATGATGACACAACTTTGTAAAGGACAAGATGTGGTTATCCATGCGGCCGCAGCGCTTCCCTTATGGAAAAGGGATGAGATTTTTGAGATCAATGTCACAGGGACAAAAAATCTACTCGAGGCATCAGTTAAGAACAAAGTAAAAAAATTTATTTTCATCTCGTCAACAGCTGTTTACGGTGTTCCGGAGAAACATCCTATCTTTGAAGATGATGCTTTGGTTGGAGTAGGAGCATACGGAGAAAGCAAAATCCAGGCGGAAAAATTATGCCTAAATTATCGAGAAAGAAGAATGATGGTAACGATCATTCGCCCAAAAACTTTTGTAGGGACTCACCGTCTGGGTGTTTTTGAGATACTATTTGACTGGATAAAGGATGGAAAAAGAATTCCCGTCATCGGTAGCGGTAATAACCGGTATCAACTTTTAGACGTCGATGACCTTGTTGAGGCAATCTATCGATTTATGGTATTAAAGGATAAGAGAAAAGCAAATCAGACTTTTAATATCGGAGCGGAAAAGTTTAGGACAGTAAGAGAAGATTTAGAAAAGCTTTTCGATTATGCTTCTAGGAACCCTCAGGGTTCCATTCCTGCATCAAAAATACTTCCAACACCTGCATTATTAGTTAAAAAGGCGCTCTGGCTATTTGAAAAATTAAAACTTTCACCTCTTTATCAATGGGTTTACGACACCGCAGATAAAGATTCCTATGTGTCGATTGATCGACTGACTAAAACACTCAACTGGCACCCTATATATTCCAATTCCGAAGCTCTAATCAAAGCCTATAAGTGGTATTTAGACAATTATGATGAAATAAAATCCCAACCTGAAGGAGTAACTCATAGAGTAGGCTGGAGGCAGGGGATATTGGGCGTGTTTAAAAAGATCTTATAAACTAAGAAATAATTTATGCTGAAAAGACAAAATGCTATTAAGATATTCTTATTAACTTCTTTTTTTCTTCTTGCTATCTGGAATTTGAAAAATGTATCGATAACTTTAGACGGATGTAAACATTTAGAAACAGGTTTAAGATATATCGAAACTGGTTCTTGCTGTGAAGGTACAGACAACACACCGTTGACAGTCATTAACAGCGCTCCAGCTTATTTTTTAAACAAATACTATAATGTGGACGTCAGCTGTAAAGAGGAAACCCAACCCTTTTTATATAGATATTTACCTAACCGATTTTTAGTTTTTATTATTGGATTACCAACTGTTTTAATAGGATTAATAGGCGGGTTTTACGCTTATAAATTTGCTTCTGAGCTTTTTGATCAAAAAGTCGGAATCATTGCCCTTTTTTTTTATGCATTTAATCCAAATATTATTGCTTATTCAACCATTAATTCACAAGACGCTTTAGTTTCGGTAATGAGTTTAATTGCTGTCTATTATTTCTATTTACTTTATAAGAGGAATACCTTAGGTAGCGTAATAATTTCAGGATTGACATTAGGACTAGCTTTAAGTAGTAAATTAAATGCAGCTTTATTAGTAATTTCATATATTATCATTTATTACTTACATTA
>MGAI01000022.1:9670-18210 GCA_001789695.1 Candidatus Roizmanbacteria bacterium RIFCSPLOWO2_01_FULL_37_16
AAAATATTTCGTTCAAACATCTATTTTTTATTTTCCTAACTGCTTATTTTGTTCTGAATGTAATCTATCGATTTGAGGGTACTTTTAATCCTGCTTCTTTATATTGGGATAACTTTAAATCGTCACTTTTTTTAAAGCTAAAGAATGTTTGGCCACGGGAATTGCCCCTTTTTTTTCCAATTGGGTATCTAAAGGGACTTGATAATATTATTTTTAACAACAGTGAAGGTTGGGGGAACTACCTTTTTGGTAAATATATACCAGCTGGATCTGCGTGGTATTTTTTGATGGTTTTTTTGATAAAAACTCCAATACCTACATTAATACTGTTTATTATTTTCTTTTTTCAGAAAAATAAAAAATTTAACGAGACCTTTCTTTTTATTCCACTAATGATTTTTTTGTTGTTTAATTTTTTTCTAAATCGTCTGGCGTTAGGTTTAAGATTTTTACTCGTGTTATATCCATTTATATTTATTTTGAATTCCCACACTATTATTAATATATGGAAAAGTAAATCTATTTTAGTTTACGCACTTTTAATTTGGTATTTTATAGGGACGGTAAGATACCGTCCCCATTATTTAGCATATTTTAACGAATTTACTGGTGGACCTTTTAATGGTTACAAATATTTGGCCGACTCAAATATCGATTGGGGTCAGGAAGGATTTCTCATCGAAGACTACATTAAAAAAGCTAAATTCCAGATCAAAAAAAATCCGGGATGCAAGTATACATCAGGAATTATAGCTATCAACGTAAACAGTTTGGCAGGAATAAGCGGTAATCCTTCGCAAGAAGATTATTGTTATTCATGGATTAAAAATTTTCCAATTATTGATAGAGTTGGCTATACTTGGTTTATCTATAAAATAGAATAATTTTTTCATCAATCGGTGCTTACCAATGATATTTAGACAATTACCACGAAATTAAATCTCAACCGGCTGGCATAACTCATAGAGTAGGCTGGAGGCAGGGGATATTGGGCGTGTTTAAAAGATTTTTGTAATCAGAAAAACTGATCAAACTTTAAAGAGATGATATATTTTGATAAGTATAAAAAGAAAATACTTCTTATTATCTTATCGTTTATTTATCTTCTGATTCTTAACTATAATTTGTATATAAATAAATTTAATCCAATATTAATAATTGTCTGGATAGCATCGATAATTTTATTCATATCTCCCTTTATCAATGGAGTTTTGTCTTATTTTAGTAGGCTAAGAATCTCCAAAAATACTTTTGTTGTAACTTCTGTAATATTTTTACCTTCCATCATAAGGGTATTAATTATTTTAACTCTGAGAAGACTGTGGAATCACCAAGACGATATGATATCGGCATATTTTTCTGCTAAATATGATTTAACCGGGACTAACTTTTTTGGCCCACTTCCGCTTGACAAAGGAGACTGGGTTAGTCAATTTCCAGCAGTCTATCATTTTTTGCAAAAGATTTTTTTTATGATATTTGGAGAAAGCCTAATGAGTGTAAAATTATCAACGATTCCTTATGTTATTATTACTTCTTTTTTTCTATATCTTACAGTTAAATTGTTAATTAATCGAAGAACTGCAGTTGTTTCATTGATGCTTTATGCCTTTTTTCCAATCAGTTTATACCATGAGACTCTTGGCTTACATATAAATGCAAGCAGCGCAGTTTTTATGCTATTTTGTTTTTTTCTAGTTATATATTTCAGATATAAGCAAAAAATATATGCAGTTCTTACAGGTATAGCTTGTGCATTTAATTTCCTTTTTTATCCGTCATCATATATTGCCCTTCCTCTCATGTTTATCTTATTTTTTCTAGATTTTCTTAACCAGAGAAAGAGATACGTTGTAATAAATCTACTTTTGGCAAGTTTTAGTTTTATTTTTACTGTAAGTCCATTTCTTACTTATATGTATCAGGCAAAAAACTTCTATATTACCCAGAGATTTGACCAAGTCAACTTATTAATGGGTGAGCATTCAGAATTAAAAGACAGAATTAATAAAGGTGAAAATATTATAAGAGTGCTTGGAGACAACTTTATAAAGTCGGTTAAATCAATGTATGTTGATGGTATTGGCGGACATGGAGGATATGATTTCGGTTATCTTGCTTTTTTTGAAAAAATAAGTTTACTTTTTTTTATTTTTGGAGTATTCTTTTCACTTTATTCAATCAAGAAAAAATTTGAGCTAATGATGATATTTATTATTATTTTTATTACATTCTTCTCAGGAGTAGTATTAACTGATATGCCTCCTGCATATCAACGTTTGTTAATTGCAGTGCCCTTTATAATAATCGTTACCTCTGGATTATTTTATTTTTTAGAGTATTATTTTGAAAAAAATAATGGCCGAAAAAGATATTGGTTTAGAATTTTCTTTACAGCTTTTCTATTAATTGTCTATTCTTCGAATAATTATTTTTATTTTTTAAAGTCGATAGAAAAGGAAAAAGAAAGAGTAGAGGTAAAGATTGGTAATTTCATAGCGCAAAATTATCCCGTGAGAAAAATTTATATAGCAGCTTTTAGAACATTTGCTCTAAATAAAACTTTTTATTTTTTTGGTAAAGAGAATATGAAAAAAACATATTCTGACTATCATGATGAACTCCTCGCCGATTTCAATCCAAATGAAAAATACGTTTATGTTCTTACCTATCCAGACGCGTTTAATGATAAGTTTCAAGAAATGGATAAAAACGCTAAAATTATCAACTTCTCGGAAAATTTCAGTTTGTTTGTAAATTAGAAAAACCAACTGTCTTACTCTTACTTTTCTTTAAGCTTGAATATTCGCAGTATATCTATTCCTTCAACTTTTATGCTATAAATCGATTTTTTTTTAGGATTTAGATAGTCTTCCTCTGTATCCCAGTTTTTGAGCATGCCTCTTATCACGACAACTTTATAATCAGCATCATCTCCCTCATAGTCGAAAGAAAAACGATTTAAATCAATAGGAAAATGGTGTTCCATGTGAAGAGGTGTATAAATTTTCGACCCTGAAGGTAAATTACGATTGATCCATTCTGCCGCTTCTTTTTGTGACTGTCCCCAGTAATCAAGATCAAATCGAGAATAAGCTCCTTTAAGACCTCCGGTAAATTGATTGAAATAGACGATTTGATATGGATGTAGTCTAATATTGGTTAAAAGAATTTGCAGATAGGCAAGAAAGATCAAGCCAATATAGATGAAACGTGAAAAAGGATATTTTTTGGAAATATTTTTTTGCATGAAAATCCCAATTTGCCAGATTGTAAAACCTACTAAAATAGTCATAGGAGGCAAGACAACTAAAAAATGTCTAATTCCGTCATACATGGGTGCGCCAGATGCGACTTGAGTGGCTGGGGGAAAAATCATCCATAAAAGAAGTAGCAGTAATGGACTTTTATATTTATGGTTTCGGAAAATAAAAAAGAGAGAAAGCAGTACACCTAGCAAAATTAGAACCAAAAAAAAAGAAGGCGTTGTAACTCCAAACATCACCAGAGGATAGTGCCAAGGAACCTCACCTCCTCGATAAAATTGACCTAAATAGAGTATGTACTCATCCCAAACATGATTTTTAAAAGTAAGATAGGTTTCGATAAAACGCTGAAAAGTCTGGTATTGATAATAAGGCCAGACGATCAGAATAGTTAATAGAGCAATGATTAAACTCAGACTATTTAAAATAGAAAAGCGCAAAAATTTCTTTAAAAAAACACCTGTTAGTAAATACCAGGAGCCGATAATCAAAAGAATGATAAGCGCATTAGGTTTTATGGAATAAGTCAAACCAAGAAAAACTCCTCCAAGTAAATAGAAAATCAATTTATTTCTTGATTGGGCCAAATAGAATAAAAGTAGGGAAATCGAAAAAAATGTCATAAGAGGTGTATCTTTAAGATTGTTTTGTGAATCGCCTATAAATCTTGGCATAATAGCCAAAGTCAGTGAAGAAAGAAAGGCAGGAGTTAGTCCCCAATTAAGATATGAAAAAATGAAAACAACCCAGATTGCTAGAGCAGAAATGATAATCACAGGAAAATGGAAGCTGGCAACAGGATTTTTGATTAGGTTAGACTTTTTATTTAATAGATCATTTGCAGCTACTACAATAACATCAAAAAACGGACCATAATTTCGTTGCAGAGGTATAAATCTCTCTTCCAATCCCTTGACTCCTTTTTTAGCCCAGTTGTTATAGTAAAACTCACCAATATGCTGATCAAATTTTTCATCGGTTGTTTCGCCGTAATCGTTCATAGTCAAAATACTTATCGTGAAAAATAAGATCGGTATAACTAATGAAATAAGCAATATTTTTAAATTAAAACTATAATTTTTATTCATACCTTTTAAATTGCGAATTAATATATATTTTAAATAAATCAAATAAAGATATCAGGACATCTCTTGATAGTCTAACTTTGGTATTTTGGTCGTTTTTCCAGATAATTCCCACTTCTTTTATTTTAAATCGCTTTAGAGAGGCGATTTTTAGCATCTCAGAGTCATACCCCCATCGATCAATCACCATTTTGGAAGCGATGACTTTTGCGGGATATTTTTTAAGTAGTTTAAATCCACAGGTAAAGTCGTTGACGTTTACAGCCAGCAAGACTTTTGAAATATAGGAATAAGCTTTTCCCATGAATTCCCTGAGGGGTGATTGAGGTACGATAACCGTAGAATCTCTTTGTTTTCTCGATCCTATAACCAGGTCATATTTATTGATGTACCGATTTAATTTTTCCAGCTCTGTTATGGGAGTTGATGAGTCAGCGTCAAAGATTAATAAATTTTTTTTTGAGGCCAGAAGTATTCCTTGTTTCACCGCATAACCCTTACCCCTGTTTTTTTTATAGTTTATTAATTTAGTTTTTATCAATATGTTAATTTTATTAGTTTTAAAAAATTCGTTTAATACTTCTAAGGTACGATCGGTACTTCCGTCGTTTACCAGAATTAGCTCCGTTTGATATTTCTTGCTTAAAATATAACTGGCTATTTTTTTGAGAGTTTTAGCTAATCTCCTTTCTTCATTGAAACAGGGGATAATAATAGTCAGTTCCATAATCCTTCAGTTAAATATAACTTAAGTTGGGAAGACTTTGACGACAAATCCAATTCCTGACCTTGTTGGTCAAGTGTGCCAATTTTTAAAAATTCTCCGTTAGGTCCGTTGAAAAATCTTATCTTAAGTAAATGTCTGCCTTGTTTCAGATCTAACGTACTTATTTGTTTTCCGTTTTCTCTGGTAGTAAGTACGGTTGAGTCGTCAACTATAATCTCAGAACCGTCATCCGATTCAAGATAAAATGTTATTTCTCGGGATTTTTCTAAATCAAAATTTGCTATCCATTCTATCGATTTATTTTCGCCAAAACAATCCAGGACGTTTATTGAGGGAACCAATTCCGATTTAATTTCTTTACCTTGCCAATCAGTACCCTCGAAGCAATGCATCTTAATCAGAGGGAGATTTTTTGTTGGTGATGTATTTTTAGACTGAATAATTTGATAGGTAATCAGACCATTATCAATATTTTTTTCTACTGTTTCGGAGGTATAAAAATTGGCTAAAAGCTTTTTTAAATTTTGCGATCGATCTAATAAAACAACTAACGTGTTACTATCTAGGCCATCTGATACGACCAATTTTATAAATTCATTTATAGTTACCTTCATTCCGCGAAGGAATTGATCCTGGGGTGATTTGGTAGCACTTAACCAAGGAATTACTATAAAAACATTTTTATCTCGGTAATTAGATTCCAGATCTTGCTTCAAGGCCGGAAACGCCCTTTTATAAAAGTTGGTTTTGGCTATTAAGGTATTTCCATCATAGGTATAATATACGTCCTTATCAGGATATTTATTTATAAGTTTGTAATCATAATCTTCATTCTGTGAGAGAGCATAAATAATTTTTCCCTCAAAGTTGAGATTATTTTGGGGAGAGTATGTTGCAAATATTTTATCGTTGGTAAAGAAAATAATAGCCGAGGATATTTTGTTTTTACTGATTAAATCTCTTATTCCTGTTGGATTAATATTATAATCTTTATATTCGATTCGAAAGCGGTAGGGAAGATTGAAAAAGGCGATGGAAAAAAGTACAGCAAAGAAGAAAAAAATAAAGAGAAATTTTTGAAATTTATTTGTCCTCCTAATGAATTCATAACACTGCCAAATACCGTATGAAGATAAAAGAAAAAAAATAAAAGAGACGTCATAGATCATTCTTGGTTCCCATTTCCAGCCGTACCAATGCAAAAAACTATGTAAAGATAAATAAATAATAAAAGAGAAATAAGCTCCTAAAATGATTAGTCGATGCTTGCTTTTTAATAAGCTGAAAACCGGAATTAAAAAAAAGACATAATTAAAAAGGTAACCTAAACTGTGAACGCGATTTTGAAACTCGACTGAGTTTCGATACAGGTTTGATAGCTTCTTATCCCAATCATTTGACCATCTTGCCTTTAATGTCTGACCCACTTCTGGACCTTTAATCAGATAGGGATATGTCCATCTTCCGCTAACTTTGAAAGAGTAGAAAAAAACGAAAGAGCTAATGAAAAGTCCGATGAGAAGCGAAATTACTAGATTAACCAAGCCAAATTTTTTTTCCTTTAAGTGAAAAATTAGTAGGAATGTAAGTGGAACTATTGAAGCCAAAACCGCACTCAGAGGTCTGATGACAAAGGCAAACCCTATGCATGCACTTCCCAAAAATAAAAATTTCTTCTGTTTTTCTTTAAAAAACCTGATTAGAAAAAGATAAAACAATGAGATAAAAAGCAGACTTGAAGCATGAGCCATATATGAACTGGCTAGAGCTAAAAAATAATGAGATAACAGCATTAAAATTACGTTGATAAGAGCAAGAGTACGGTTTTCAAATAGTGAAAAGGCTAGAAGATATTGTGTCATCAGAATTAGGCCGCCTATGATTGGGATGGTAATCCAGTCTACTTTTGTTAGCTGTCCAAACATAAGAATAAGACTATTTCCTGGAGGATGGAAATTCCAGAGTTTTTTATCTTCAGAAAAAATATTCATCCAGTCAACCTTAAAGAATTCTGGATTAGGCGGTTCTTTGATAAAAAACTTACCAGCAGAAAACACTTTTGCCTGAATCAAATAGTTCATCTCATCACCAAACCCCGGCATGGCTTTAAATACGTTAAAAAAGATAAGGTAAATAACAAAGCCTCCTAAGATAAAGATAGTAAAGGCGATTAATTTAACTGGGCGAGGCTGATTAGATTTTTTTTTAACAACTAACGATTGTGTCAGTTTTGTTTTTTTAATTAAATTAAGAAAATAATAGATAAATCCACTAAGCAGTAAAGAAGTCAGAAAAGGAAAAAAAATAAGTCTTAACCAAGGAGGTTTTAGGCTAAAATTTTCAAGTTTTTCGCTGTCATTCCAGATCTCCAAACTTGCGTCAGGGATATTTACCTCTAACCTGTAATAAGATTTTAGGTTGCTGATCAGTAGTGAAGATCTAAATGGATTAAAGTGAATAAAATTTATATAAGATCTAAGCGGTAGTTTAACCGATATTTCAGAATTTTTTTTTCGAAACAGTAGCAAACTGATAAGTTCAAAACTATTCTGGACAAATCCTTTATCCTGGATTAAATATTGATTAGTACTGAATCTTTCTTGGGGATAAATTTTGACTGCAATTTTGTCCATACTGTTGTCAAAGGGTAGGTTGATTTTTTCATTTAAAACTTGCAGGTTAAGAGAATTATCAGATAAAAAAAGCTGATAATTGATTGAGTTTTCAAGCAGGCTAACCGAAAGAATTAAAAAAAACAATAGAGTTACAAACAAATTTCTTATCATATTTTTTTAAATATCATTATCTTTGGATGGTCGTAGACGGTGAAAGATTCATCCGCGGATTGATCATCGACTTCCAACTTCCAACTTCCAACTTCCAACTTAGGATAGACTGCAAATTCGGCAACTTTTTTGAAACCAAGCTGTTGGTTGAACAATTTTCTATAATATTCGGCTGTTTTTGGATAACAAGCTCTATATTTCTTACAATCTGAAAGTTTTTGCAGAGGAACGTAAAGACGGTTTGAAGCAATTATGATATATTCGGTTGAATTTAGTTTTTCCTTAATTTCTTGCCATTTTTTCTCATCGTCAGGTTGGCCGTAGAGTGGGAGTTCAACGTGTTTATAATTTTCTCCGGCAAAAAGCGGTAGTCCATCGTCCCAGTGTTCTATTGCAATCCTGGAGCCCACCGGGATATTTTGTAGAATCCATTCGGTAGCAGAAATACGAGTATGTTTTTGAGAATAGATGTTGATGAACATATAGGACCAGACAAAAGTAAAAAGTAAAAACGAAAAAGTTAAAAGTTTTGTTATTTGATATTTGATATTTGATATTTGAAAAAGCCCGTATCCTGCCATAATGGTTAAAAAAGGATATATAGGCAGCATATAGCGCATAAATTTTACTGCCGATCGACCAATGACAATAAAATATAAAATATAAAATATAAAAT
>MGAI01000023.1:0-794 GCA_001789695.1 Candidatus Roizmanbacteria bacterium RIFCSPLOWO2_01_FULL_37_16
AAAACAGGATATGGGCGGCTGTAGGTTTGTAAAACTTATAGGCAGGTATGGGTGGAAGGCGGAAAACGATTTTAATAACGAGTAGCTTGGCAGGCTATTGAAAAACCACGATGCAGGTTACTTATTTTTTGGCATTAAAGGTCTCAACACATCCTTTGCAAATGGCAATGTAATCTTTTTGCCTGTTATTGAAGATACTGCAATTATCCCTTTGACTTTTGCAATCTATAAGTTACAATGTAATACATGAAGATCGTTATGGACGCAGATTGTTTGATAAAGATTACAAAGGCCGGACTAAAAGAAGACGTATGCAGTGCCTTTGACATAACGATACCACACCTTGTCAAGGAGGAGATCGTTGATAGAGGAAAGGTCAAAAAACTTCCGGATGCCCTTGTAATTGAACGGAATATAAGAGAAAAGCTTATACAAGTTGACAAAAAGAGGGAGCAAAGCATTGATGTCGGCGAAAAAGAGGCGATGGCTCTCTTTCAAAATGGCGGTTATGATGCAATTGGAAGCGATGACAAGAGATTTGTTAAACAACTGAGACTCTTTAACATCCCGTATGTTACACCGGCAGTGTTCATAACAATAATGCTGAAGCAGGGTGATATAAAAGCTGCATATGCAGAAGAACGACTTCTGGCCTTATCGGAATTCATAAGCGAGAGTGAATATTTTGCTGTTAAGCTCTTTATGGAACAGTGGAGGAGTGGGAAATGAAGACAAAATCTATCAGGATGCCTGATGAACTGATGAGCGCTATCGAGATGGTGGAGAAAGAAGAG
>MGAI01000023.1:827-8727 GCA_001789695.1 Candidatus Roizmanbacteria bacterium RIFCSPLOWO2_01_FULL_37_16
GGCAATTCTTCAGTTTAAAAATAGATCTGTCACCATTTTACTTTTGTTTTTAGACGTCACAGTTCATCCGAAAAATTGAGGAAGGAATTTTGGGGGTTGTTGGTGTTGGTGGCTTTTATTTCTCTTTTCGAGAATGTCTTTCAAGCCACTTTGCTATCTCTTGCAGTTCAACGTCCTCCACGGCAACCTTGAGAGTGAAGCGCTCAAGCTCCTTGTTTGACGCCGTAATACGGCAGTTGTTTCTTAAGAGAAAAATAGATGCGGCTGTTATGGCGGTCCTTTTATTGCCGTCAACGAAAGGGTGGTTTTTTATGATGGAGTGCATCAACGCCGAAGCTTTGAGAAAAAGATCGGGATAAAGTTCCTTCCTGCTGAAGGTGCCCATAGGCAGGGTCACTGCCGATTGGAGCATCTGAATATCCCGTATGCCGTGGGAGCCGCCTGTCTCTTCTATAAGACGATAGTGGATAAAAAGAACCTGCTCAGGGGTCAGGTAGTTCATTACTTTGCAAGGGCCTTCAGGGCAGGTTTATAGCGTTCTATGAAATCGCTGACCTGTGAGGCAAATTCCCTGTCCACGGTCTCATAAGTAGCCCTGGAGGTCTTTGGCTCGATGATAATCCTTTTCCCCTTCTCGTCTATTTCAACATCCACGTCTAACCCTACGGACAGATGAAGTTTTTCAAGCATTTCCTTCGGCAAGGAAACACCCTGGCTGTTCCCTATATGGCATATCTTGCGCAACATAATCTACCTCCAAATTGACGTTTGAACTATGTTATAACATAATTGACCCTTCGTCAAGGATTTTGGGGAACGGGTAAACCATGAAGGGCAATTCTTCAGTTTTAAAATAGATCTGTCACCTTTTTACCCCTTTTTACCTATTCTTCAGTTTAAAAATAGATCTGTCACCTTTTTCCTTTTGTCACCTTTTTCCTTTTTCAGTCCCACTTGAAAAGCCGATATAGTGTTAATCTGTGGCCAGAAATGTCACACTTAGGGTGTAACATAGCAATAAAATTTTACTTTGGGAGATGCTATGAAAAAACAAATAACAATCCAGACAATTGCCAAAACGCTTTCAGCGCAGCTTAAAGACGCTGGCTGGAGGATAGAGATTGATGATGACTACGACAGCTTTAAACTCTACATGGCTTATAACGATAAAGCTCTACTGGGGGCTTTTACTGCCATACATCTATTAATGATGACGCTCGGCAATAACCCTGCAAATGTGGAAATAAGGTTCACTTTCTTCGCTGATCCGCGGATATTCTTAAAAATAAAGGATTCTGTAAAATGGCGGAAAGAAATCAAAAACTCCCTGCAAATCCTCTGTGATAATTTTTTTAAAAAGGCAGGGATAAAAGTTGAATTGGATTGGGTAAAATCCACACGTCTGCCCCGCCGCAAGGTAAATTTTAGCGGCAAAGGCTTGAAGCCGGGGCTGGAGGTGGAATTGGCTTATTGGAAGAAAGGGTGAGAGGTGCAGATGCTACAAACAAAACAGCCGTTGTCTTCTGTCTATTGTTGGCCGCTTTTTATTGTTATTTTTCATCCCTCATTCCGCCAAACCCCATTATCTTTTTTTCTCCCTTTTTATACCTTACCTCATTTATTAATGACTCAATCAAATGCCTATGGGTTATTTCTGTGTCTGTGGCAAAGGCATATCGGTCTTTGATTACCGCAAAATCACCGGGAGTAAGATTTTTAATGCTTTTAATCAGACTTATCTCGTCATCAGAAATTTGTTTGTTTTTAGAAACAATTTTAGCCAAAATGGTGTTGTAGAAATGCAGATTTCCCTCTGGCGTCAACGGCTTAAACTCTATTTTCAATCTGAATCGCCTGAGCGACGCATGGTCTAATCCGTCAATATCATTGGTTGCAAAGACCACTATGCCTGTGTAACTTTCCAGTTGTGTAAGAATTTCATTTGTAAAATTCTTTTCCCATGTGTGTGAGGCATCCTTGCGCGGGAAGAGGAAACTGTCAGCCTCGTCAAAAAACAGGATGCTTTTGTCTTCCTGCGCCTCGTTAAATGCTCTGGCAATATTCTTCTCTGTTTCGCCCACCCACATTGATTGTATATCGCTGCATCTTTTCAGGAGAACCTCTTTCCCCAGTGTGTGCCCCAAATAATAGACAAACTCAGACTTTCCTGTTCCGGGCATGCCATAAAGAAGCAAAGAATAAGCCTTGTTGTTTTCAAACTTCTCTTTTCCCTGAAATTCACAATACCGCTTCAACATAGATAAAATATTTTCAGGGTCTTCTGAACAGTTAAGCCCCTTTAGTGAATAGAATTTGAAATCATTAAGCCTCTTATTATCAGAACTTTTTCCAGCAACGGCACGTTCGTGGTTTCTTAAGACAACCCTAATCTTTTTAAGAGCCGTTTTTTTGTCTGTCTTTTTATCAATGTTAAACATCTTTATGGCATTTACTATGCCGCCTGCATTGACAGAGTAAGAGCGGCAAATCTCCTGAAGTTCTTCCTCATCAAAATAATTCATGAAACCTTTTTGGGTAAGTTCATTTTTGATGACCTTTAGCCTATTTTTGTTGTTGAAGCCTTTGAATTCCATAGTAAATAAAAACCTTCTCATCGTAGCGGGATGTATATTGTAAAAGCGGTTTGTACACCAAATTATTTTTTTATCATGGTTCTCAAGGAGGTTGTTAATCCAGCTTTTATTTGTCTTGCTGCTTCCGAATATTGAATTATGAGTGTTAAGCAGTTCATCTGCCTCATCAATAAGGATGAGGTGTTTGTCTGTATTGGCGAAGTTTAGGGCTGCATGAATAGCAGATATCCTAACTTTATGCTCATTATCATCAGGAATCTTTACTGTAATGAGTTCCATGTCATATTCTTTTGCAAGGCATTTTGCGAGAGAGGTTTTTCCTGTGCCCGGTTCGCCATAAAAAAGGATATTATATCCTTCTTTGCTTTTCATTAATGTATCCAGCACCATCATTTCATCCTCAGGAACTGCAAGGTCGGATAGAGATAACGCAACATTGTTCTTTGTTGAGAAAAACTCATGAGATAATTTTTTTTTGCCGATACACGAAAGGTATTCACCACACCAATAAGCAAGGTCTATCATTATGCCGTTCCAAACCTGATAATTTGCTATTTTAACGATACCCATATCAACCAGCCTTCCTTGAGAGAATGCCTTTAATATGTCGTTTCTCTTAAGGCCTAAAATAAGATGGCCGCAGCTTTTTAATGCAGAAATGTAAGATAAATCGGCTATTTTGTCTCCCCGTAGTAGATGCTTTTTGAGAATTTCATTGCCATTAAGGAGATAGTAGAAAGAAATGACCTCAATTTCTTCATTGCTTAATCTGAAAGTCTCTTTGAGGTCATTAAGCCGTTTTCCTATTTCGTAGCTTTTCCTGAGCGAAAGCGATTTCAGCCTTTTTACGAGCAAAGGCGCAACCTTTTCTCTGAGGAGGCGGATTATAATCCTCTGAGGCACATATCTTTCCAGCTTTGCAACGAATAAATCCGGCTCTTCCGTAAAGTTTTGTTCTTTCATAATTTTTGGATATATTTCTTCAAGCAAAGAAGCCATGGTCTTCCACCCAATTACATCGCAGGCAAAACAAACCACTTGATACGGTCCGCTGACAAGAAGATACGAACTTATCAGGTTCTTGAGATATTCAATAATCTTTCTCTCTTCAAAGTGGTTGTTAAAAAAGAAGCTGGAAGATATATTTCTTCTGGTTTTGATTCTCACCATATTTTCTCCTGTGGTTAAGATTAAAGAAAGCACATTTAAGTTATTATTTTCCGGACCTAATTCATATTGCTCCTTTTTAAGTTTGAGAGTAATATTTTTATACACTACGAACTATGATATTTTTGGCCGCAGATTGATAACTTCCAAAAAACAGCAAATAAATTACCCCGCATTATTCTTCCTCTTTTCTACCACAAGACTATCTATTACAACCCTTATTGTTGCTGGACTATGCCAATTTAAATCTTTTATCTGTGGATGCGCCTTCAATTTCTGAATAGTTTCTATTTTGGAATAAGGAAATCTAATTTCTAAAGAAAGTTCTCTTAAATCATTTTCAAAATATAGAACCATTTTTTTGCGATATTCCTCTCTCCTTAATGCATTGGTAGAGTCAATGTAGTTTGTCTCAATGTATAAATTTGCTGCAATTTTAATATCAAGTTGGTGATTATCAAACATCACCACTGGGTAAGAACTTCCTATAAATGCAGATAATTCTTCACTTTGAGAAAAATCTTTTTTGATTTGCTCCCATCTTTTAAGACCGTTGATTATAAATATTGTTAGCCCCGAAGCATCCATCGTTTTCTTATCTTCACTTCCTTGAGGTTTTGGTTGCTCCACATCCATACTCGCAAATGTTGAGGCATAAGATAAGGTAATACCCATTCCAGCCAAACTTTTTAAAAAATTTCTCCTATTCAGCATAAGATTAGCCCTCTTTTTGTTATTAGTATTTCTTATACAATACAACCGTGACATTTTTGGTCACAGTTGAGAAAATATTGCGGTTGGTTGTGAAAGGGATTAGAAGATAGATGGATAAAAATCAGGGGATGCTGCACAGGCTGTCTTAGATTTTCAGACTTACTCCATCTTTGGCCTCTACAACATTTGGGAAGAAATCTTTGTATCGTTCTGGGGATGATGTGTGTATCGGAATAATCATCTTTGGTTTTGTCTTGTCTACTACTTTTTTCAGTGTAGCAACTGGTGCGTGTCCGCTGGTGTGGAGCTTGATCATGCTTGTACCTTTTTGCTTGAAGAACGCCTGGAGTTTTTCCATAGAGACCTCTTTAAGATAACCATCCCACATGGAATAGACGGCTGTTGAGGAGCTATTGATACCGGCGATCCTATACAGGTATGAATCAACCATAGATGAACGCACTATCATGACTATTCTGTCGCGGTTTTGTGATATCCATTCTCTTGATACTTTGTATTTGCCAAAACTTGTTCTTGCCATATCCCATTTGCCTGCCCTCTTAAGGCTGTCGCACAGGTTTTTGGGAAAGAAGACCTTAAGATTTGTATGGCTCCTTGGAGATGGGATTTTAGAAAGACCATGCAGAGCATCAAGGATTAAGGCTGTGTATGCATCTATGACAAATATCCTGCCAGCTTGAAGCGATGCCCTGTAAAAAGAAACAAGCCTGTCGATGTTTTGAGACGATAGAGTTGCGAATACAATACTTTTAGAGCCTTTTATTATCTTGACAAACTCAGACTCAATATCTTCTTCGGTCTGATGTTTTTCGTCATCCCGCCCCAGCAATGTGCCTTCAAGGAGAAGCGCATCAACGCCTTCAGGGACATTTTTTAAAAATCGTGCTAATGCTCCGGGCTTTCTGCCATGCTCTCTGAAATCGCCTGAATAAATGATTTTCTTCCCTTCTGATTCAATCAGGAAGGCATGGGCATCAAACGCCGAGTGGTCCATCAGATGCGGCGTTACAGTAAACGAGCCGACCTGAAAGGGCTGACTACTTTTAATAGGCGTGTAACTTTTGATATTTGCCTTTGCGTCGGAAAAAATCGAGCTTAGCTCAATAAGCCGCCTTGTCCCTTCGCCGAGGTAACAATGAATGTTATTGCGGAGATAGCTGGAAAAGCCGTAATGGTCAATGTGGGCGTGAGATATGAGAAGGCCGTCAACCGGCTTGTTTCCCTTATCCCATTTATAGATACCTTTTATAGCAGGGAGAATCTTCTCTTTTACAAGGGCTGGGCCGTCTAAGTGCCTGTATTCCCTGATTTCAAACTTCTGCCCGTCCTTCTTTGATATCGGCATCCCTATATCAATGATGATTCTGCTGTCTTTGTTTGATACTTCAACACAGGAACCGCCGATTTCATGAGTGCCTCGGTGGATGGTGAGGTTCATAAGTCTTTTTGCAAGCCGTAAACCGGCTTAATTCTCTTTAATGCAGAACGGCAATCTTCATCACTGTATCCACCGATTGCATTAAAGTCTTGAGGAAAAGCCTTGAAATGAAAATCCATTTCCAACTTAAATGGTTGTGTTTCCATAAATCTTCTTAAGCTGTCATTAAGCGCCTGTTCCAGCCACTCTAAATTGCATTCATCGTAATATTTGTGAGGAGCGAGAACTGTTAAGTGTATTTTCTTGGCGTTTAAAAGTTTTTTTGCTTTTTGTTCTGACTCAGTGTAGTGGTGGCGAGAAAACATATAGAGTATGGCGTATTGTAGCACCTCCATTGCTGCCGAAAGAGGTGTATTGCTCTCAACTTTGAGTTCAATTAACTCATATTCATATTCTCGATGTTTATAAACAAGGTCAATACTACGCTTCTTATCTTTGTTTTCGTTAATCAGTCCAGATGCAGTTGGCACTTGATTAACCCAATCATTAGATGTAAATTCAGCAATCTTCTTTTCCAATACTTTTTCTGGTGATTTGTTTTTTTCTGACTTCTTTGGCATTTTTTTAAAACGCCAATTTTCTTTCGACGGGCGTCGATTAGACAATTGTTGCGACATTAGCCAATTTCTTTTAACACAAAGCAGCATATTATTAATAAGCTTATCGGCATTAAAATGGGATGGCCGACTACTTATGGTTAATAACTGGCAACTTTTTGTACGTTTATAGTGTGGTGGTTTTTTGCCTACATTAGCTATAACCTCTTTAAACTGCTCATCAATAATCTCATCAATTCCATCACAAATACTCATACTCATAAATTACCTCCGTTAATTAATGAGAGATACTCCCAATGTTTAAGGAAATAAGGGGGCAATCTTCCGATATTTCCCTATAACATCCCTTTTAATGATACATTCTTATATCCACTTCTTTTAAAAATGGCAATACTTTTAATAATGCTTCATGAAAGTGCTTCAGGGAATGTGGGGGGTACAACCTTTCTATACGGCTAAAATCTCTTTTTTCCAAAAACTTATTTACCTCGTGTATAAATCTTTTCTCCTCATAAGAAAAAACAGGCTTATTTCGGTCATCCAAGACTGTCAGAACAATCTGGAGGTTTCTGAAATTAGAAATATCCTTTTTCTTTAGAATTTCCGTTCTTCTTGAACACAGCATTTCCACTATTGCATTTATTATTATTTCCATATCCTCACCAGTCCTTTGTTTTAAATCCTTTTTATCAAAATATTGAGACCCCCCATATTTTTAAGCCATAGAGGATATATTCCATTGACCTCTATTGCGTACTTTTGTTAGCATCTTACAAGACAACTATGACATTTTTGGCCACAGTTTATAGAAAACCTTATATTCACTATTCAGTAAACCCCGTTACTTGCCCCACCTGAGACGGGCGAGCCCCAACCCTGCTCCGCCAAAGGCGGACAAGGCCAAGCCCGCCTCTGGCGGGAAAGAGCGCGTGGCATTCAAGTAACGGGGTAAAAGCATTGACAACCTGCGATGATAGGTGCTAATATAGGCTAAATTCTGGTCAACTAAAATTTAAAGGGGGTTTTAAATATGAAGGCATTATCTCTGTCAGAGGCAAAAATGAAGTTAAGCGGGCTTATAAATGCTGTAAGCTCCACTGATGAAGAAATAGTAATTACAAAGAATGGCCGCCCTGCCGCGGTCCTGATTAGTCCTGATGAATTTGAGAGTTGGAAGGAAACCATTAAAATACGCTCTGATGAAGCGCTGATGAAAGAGATAAAAAAAGGACTTGCGGCGCTAAAAAAGAAAAAGGTTGCTCTATACACTCTTGAGGAACTATTCAAATAATCTGCCATTTGGTCCGTCCGAATGTATAAACTCAAGGTTGCAGATGAAATAGCAAAACTTATCCGCAATATGCACCCCCATCTTAAAAAGAAGGTCAAATCATCTTTGCAAATTATCA
>MGAI01000024.1 GCA_001789695.1 Candidatus Roizmanbacteria bacterium RIFCSPLOWO2_01_FULL_37_16
CTGTAAAACTCGTTATAACTCGTTAACAGTTTCTAATGAAAGGAGGTGATAACAATGAATAGACAAATAGTGATGGGTATTTTATCCATTTTTGCTGTGACTGCTCTGGTAGGTGGAGCGACTTTTGCATTGTTCTCATCGCAAGCAAGCAATAATGAAAATACTTTCGGAGCAGGAACTATGCAACTCCGAATAAATGGCGATGAAGGAAGTACGTCATCATCGGTATTTTCCATTGCTAACGCTAAACCCACAGATGTGTTTACACAAGTTATTGCTTTATCAAACACAGGTTCCATTGCTGCTACAGATGTGTTATTGACAAGTATAAATGTCACACCAAGTAATACTCCTCCTCCAAATTTAGGAGACATATTAACTCTTGATGTATATGACGACTTTAATGGAAACGGGATTATTGATGGAGGAGACTTTTTAAGAGGCAGCGCTCATTTGACCAATCCTGCTTGGTTAAATATCTCTCTCGGATTCGGTTTAGCCGGAGGTGGAGGATCACATCAGATAATTGCGAGAATTACGTTCGATGACACTGATGACAATTCCTATCAAGGAATAGGAGTTAACTTTAATCTAAATTTCCAGGCCAATCAGTAGAGTTTTTAGTGTTTTTAAAATATCAGATAAACCCTCAGGGTGTGCAAGTAAACAAATGTACTCCCTGAGGGTTGGGACTGGAGTCTTCCATATTAAACTTATGGAAAAAACCGTTGGTATTATTGCTGAGCAAATATTAAAAGGATTGGTTTTCGGTATATTACCCTTTTTCATTTTTGTGTTGATTACTTCCAGATCGCCTATCTTTGGAGGGATACGGTCTTTTGTCGTCGTCTCGGGTAGTATGGAGCCAGCCTTGCCGGTTGGAACTTTGGTATTTACCCATCCTTTTGATCTCTACAGGCCAAATGACGTTATTGCTTTCAAAAAAAATGACAAAATAATCACTCATAGAGTTGTTGATCTGGAGAGTAAGAATGGATCTGTGTTTTACAAAACAATGGGCGATGCCAATAACGTATTTGACTCGGAACTTATCAGCCAAAGCGATGTACTAGGGACTGTCTTTTTTGCGATATCGAATATTGGTAAGATTGTATTTTTCATCAAAACAGTTCCGGGCTATCTGATTCTAATAGTTTTACCGGCTGCAATTTTTATCATCTTTGAACTTATGAATATTAATATAGAACTTGAGAAAGAAGCAGAGAAAAAGCTGTTGCAAAAAATGCAGATGATATGAAAATTAATCAATTCATTTTTATTTTTCTGCTGGTTTTAGCGGGATTTTTATCCCTAAAAATGGTGTTTGGCCTTTTCACAAGCGCTGCTTCAAATAATGGAAACAATTTTATAGCTTCCGATAGCTTTCCCACCAAAACGCCCACTCCAACTGTTCCGATAACAAATACGCCTACACCGCCCGCCCAAAGTTCGAGCCCGCTTCTTATCAACGAAGTTTATTTACTGGGAGATTTTAAGGATGAATGGGTGGAGATTTATAATCCATCTTCGTCGCCTGTTTCCGTCAACGGTTATAGGATTGAAGATGATAACGGATACGACACCCTGCCGGATGTATCAATTCCTGCCGGAGGTTATGGAATTATAAAAGGTAACGATAGCAGCGACGTTATTGTTCCTCCGCCTGCGGTTGCAATTGAAGTCACCAACGCAAAAATAGGCAGTAACGGATTCACTAATGCTGGTGATAAAGTGGTTTTAAGAGATGAAACAAATGCCTTGGTAGATCAGATGAGTTACGGTACAAACACCGAAGTTTTTTCCGGTCTCACGCCACCGACAATAAGCGGCAATACTCTGGCTCGAAATCCAAACGGAATAGACACGGGCAGTGTAACAGATTGGCAAATTAGGACAGCAAGTATAGGAGTTACCAACCCTTAATCCTATGAAAAACCGATTTTTACGGCTAATAATTTTAATTTTTATTGTCAGTGTGGTTTTTTATTTTAACGGTGGCATCGAGAAGTTGCTGAAAAGTCAGACGGTTGAAGCTTTTGGAGACCTTATTGTCGATTTTCATGTACCTATGGGTAATCCTATCTTTTCTTTGTTTAATATGAAGCCGGGTGACAACGAAGGAAGAAATGTTGATGTGACTAATAACGGAACAGTTTCAAGATTCGTGGCTGTGAAGGGATTTCGAACAGGAGGTTTGGGAGATGATCCAAAGATTGAAACAGAGCTTGATTTAGTTATAAAAGAAGGATCCAATACCAAGTTTGGACCGGCTAAACTTTCGGATTTTTTTGCGGCAAGTTCATCTACTAACGGCATTTTGCTTGATATTTTTAATCCTGCCGATCATAGGACTTACAACTTTAATGTAATATTTCCCACATCAGCAGGAGACGAATTTCAAAATAAGTCAGTAGTTACCGATTTCACCTTTGGCGTAGTTACGGCAAATAATTTAGTGATCAACGAGGTTTTTTACAACGTAGACCGAAGGCACGGATTAAATGAACCAAAAGACGATGATGAAGAGGATGAGGACGAGGATGAACGAAGATTTGGGATAAAAGACAAAAACCATCACAATAAAAAGAAAAAAACGAGGCTGAAATATCAATGGGTAGAACTTTATAATCCTACAGACAAAGACATCTCACTTAAAAACTGGAGAATCTATAATAACTCCGGCAGATTTGCGACTATAAGAGCTAATAAAAAAATAAAAGCCGGCGGATTTGCCGTCATTGCAAAAAACGCCTCTCCCTGGAGATTTTGGTTTGTGCCAAGGCATATTTTAAGGATTGAGTTGGGATCGTATTTTGGGGATGGATTTGATATTGACGGAGATAGGGCTATCCTCAAAAATCCAAGTGGGAAAGAAATTGACCGTATGAGCTGGGGGACGGATACGTCGGGCTTTACTCCTCCCGCGGTTAATCCTAAAGTTGACAAAGGCCACTCCAGCGAACGCCAGGCTCCCGGTTTTGACACCGATGCTGCTACGGATTGGATAGACCGCAACCCTCCAACCCCAGGCGGTTAAAATACTATTGATATTTATATTTAAGTATTGTTATCATAAAGCGTGAATAATAAAATCATTCCTCTTCTTATTGCTGGGATAATATTTTTAAGTGGAATTATTTTTGGCTATTTACTGCGCAGTGGAGATCTCAAACCATTAGATCTTAATCCCTTTGAAAAAAATTGTTTTTACGAAAACAAAATCTATCGCTCCGGTGAAGGATTCAAAGCAGCAGACGGCTGCAATTCCTGTTCTTGTCAAGACGGTAGAGTCAGCTGTACACTGATGGCATGCACTCCATAAAAATTCGTGACTGACACACACTCTCTTATTATGATGTGATATTATTCTTTAGAGCGGAGTTATAATTTATGCCATGAAAAAAACAACAGGAGAACTATTGCAGGTTGCACAACTGGGGCATCAGATTTTGCGAAAAAAAGCAAAGCAGGTTAAAGAAGTAAAAAATCCTACAGTGCAAAAGCTGATAGATAACTTAATTGCCACAGTAATGGATGTTGACGGAGTTGGAATAGCCGCACCACAGGTTTATCAATCTTTACGGATTTTCATTCTGGCTTCCCATCCTAATCCGCGCTATCCCAAAGCTCCCAAAATGAAACCTACGGCAGTTATCAATCCGAAAATTATTTCGCTTTCAAAAGAAAAGAAAAAAGATTGGGAGGGGTGTTTGAGTATTCCCGGAATAAGAGGTCTGATACCTAGAGCATTAAATATCAAAGTTGAGTATACGACCAGAGCAGGTAAAAGAGTTGGTAAAACTTTTGCAGATTTTGTTGCGCGTATTTTCCAGCATGAATATGATCATCTGGAGGGAGTGATGTTTGTTGATAGAATAGAATCTTCCAAAGACATAATAAGTGAGAAAGAGTATCAGAAATTGATGAAGAGACAAATGAGTAAAAAGTAGCCAAAATTTTGTATAATTTGGACAAAGCGCTCGTGGCTCAGTGGTTAGAGCACGTGTCTTATAAACACGAGGTCGATGGTTCGATTCCATCCGAGCGCACTTTTTTATGGATTAAAAAGTGCCAGGGCTCAGAGTCGAACTGAGATCTCACGTTTTTCAGACGCGTGCCGTGACCACCTTGGCTACCCTGGCTATTAGCAAGTGAAAATATTTTAGCATATTATCAAATAAGAATTTGGAAATACTTTATAACCCATAGTATAATATAGCTTTAAAATTAGCAAGACTGTATATTTAAGTATTAATTTAGTTAAAATTTTATGCTTTTAGAAAAAAGGATCTGGCAAAAACAATTAAGATTGCCTACCGGTTTATCAGAGACGGATTTATATCATCCTGAAACTCCTGAATTTTGGCAGAACGCTTATTACTATCCAGAAGTCGAGACAGTTTTAACCCAACAGTTACCAAAACTTTTAAGAAGTAGCGTAGAAGTCCAAAACGCTTTAGCTACCTGTTTTCTCAGGATTAATTTAATGCCTGCTAATCCGCGCAATATCGGAAATATTTTGAGAAGTCGGGAATTACTGTCTCCCTCGTCTATTTACTCCATTTTCAAAGGATCGATGACTGATTATATTTTAGAACAAATTGGGGTTGTTCCCTATCAACCACAGTCATTCCAGGCTTATTTAGCTTATTTAGGAAAGCAGCCTGAAATTGAAAGGAAACTAGGAGGATTATCTTTGGAAATGAAGACTATTGCTTGGTGGTCTTTTTGGCTGACTTTTGATACGGTAATAAAAACGTCTCAAAATGGATCTTTACGAGCTCAAACTGCAGAATTAAATAAAAAAGAAGCGGTCGATTTTATGCAAGAGAAACTCGGACTTAGACCTCCTAAGATTATTAGCTAACAGATAAAATATAGTATTGATATAATAGGTAATTTCATTAGACAATAGCGGTGGTAGTTCAGCGGTAGAATGCCCCGCCATAGGCGGGGAGGTGGACGATTAAAATGTATACTGTGCAAAAAGGTGATTGGATCATAATACACCAAGAGAAATTTAAGAGTGGTATTGAAGCAAAAAGGAGAGAAATGCTGATAAAATCATATAAAGGTGGTAATGCTTTTAAGAAACTAATAGCAGCGGTAGTTCAGCGGTAGAATGTCTCCTTGCCAAGGAGAAGGTCGCCGGTTCAAATCCGGTCCGCTGCTCAAATTTACCAGTCACAATGCTCTAAACTCTGTTGATGGAAATCTTCCAGGACTAATCCAATACAACTAATTAAATTTATTATCAAAAAATTAGATTACTCTTCATGAATGTTCTGATTAATCGATTAATCGATACATTCGTGAAATAAGAGTTTTATAAATCATATTTGCTTATTTCATAAACAGACTTATAAAAAGCTTTAGAGCTCTGAAGATTAATCTTTCAGAATTGCTTCGTTTTTGATTTTAAACAACCGTTTGAGAGGTATAGATTTTCGAAAAATGAGAAGCGGGGTTTGAGGACAATTTTTGGAACGTCCCTTTTTCAACGATTCTTCCTTTAGCGAAAACAAAAATTATATCGGCATTTTTTAAAGTTGAAATCCTGTGAGCGATAATGATTAGAGTTTTTTGTTTCAAATGTTTATCCAACGCTTCCTGAAGTTGCCGTTCTGTTTTACTATCAAGAGACGATGTTGCTTCATCAAGAATTATAATCTGAGGATTTTTATAGATAGCTCTTGCGATACCAACACGTTGGCGTTCACCACCGGATAAGTGATACCCTTTCTCTCCAATCAGTGTCTCTAATCCCTCTGGGAGTTTCGCTATCACGTCATTTAGTTGAGAAATTTTAACAGCTTGTTCTAGTAGTTGAAGGTCAACTTCCCGCATGAGAGTTATGTTGTCTTTTAAAGAAAGATTGAACATTTCAGAATCTTGCAGGACCAATACCATTTCATTTAAGATACCTTCGCGACGTATTTCATAAAAGTTGGTATTTCCAATTTTATACTCACCAGAGTCAAATTCATATAAACCAATTAATAATTTTGCCAAGGTCGATTTTCCACTTCCTGTTTTACCAACAATCCCTATTTTTTGATATTTCTGAATAGAGAAATCTATATCAACCAGGTCATTTTCATCTTTATTTAATTTATCTTCTTTAGTTATGTATTTAAAATTGCCTTTTTGAATAGATATCTTTTCCCAATCTTTAGGAAAGGCTAATACTCCTTCCCTTATTTGAAGTTTCGTCCAAAAGATTGGCATTAAGCGAGAGATGCCAGATTTAGCGCGAATCATATTTTCGTACATTTGAATTATCTCGTTAGTACTTCCTGTTAAGCTTTGTAAATAACCGTAAAAGATAACGATGGATCCTGTACTGATTGTTTGAGCGATAACTCCATGACCAACCAAAATGAGAAATGTACCGTAGCATAAACCGTTAAATGCTTGGTATGATTTCCATAGGTTGTTATAGAGCCATCGAATTTTGTATTCAAATTGTTTTGTTGACTCTTCCTTTCGAGCAATATGGCTTTTAAAGCTCTCTGAAACTCCCAGTGTTTTTATGGTTAAAATATTACTCAGTCCTTCAACATATGAACCGCCGGCTTTTTCCATAGAGATATAATATTCATCATTTTCCCTTTGGATTCTTTCGTAGAAATAACGAAGAATTACAAAAAAACCTACTATATAAATGATAAAAAAGATAATATACTGCGGTTTTAAAAAGATGAAAACTAAGATTGTTCCAACAAAGGCAGTAAAGGCTCTTACTATTTCGTTATCTACCATATATGCCACATCATTAAAAGAGCGAAGTCCGTTTTGAATTCTTTGTACTTTGTTACCGGTAATTTCGCTATCATGCCAGCGCAAAGAAAAATCTAACAGTCTTTCAAATCCTTTTACCTTAATTGAATAACTAACATCACTCCTTAAATTGCCTAAAATATTTTTTAGGTGGAGTCTAAGAAATGAAACGAGGGCAAAAGATATTCCTAAGGTTAGGGTGTAAAAATAAAATGGCGCTAAAGATACGCCTTTTTGGTAAGAAATAAAAAAATCAACAATTTTTCCGACTAAAAGTGGTGGAATAACAACATAAAAATGAATAAGATAAAGAATAGTCTCCCAAAACAGGTATGTTTTTCGTTTACCAGCCAATAAAAACCACATCGATTTTATTAAATCCCGCCATCTAAATTGCTTATCCACGAGATCAATTATAGCTGAATTAAACAAAACTAAAATATTTTTTGCCCGCAATATATTGAGAGTTTGACTTTGGGGTTGGTGGTTAGTTGACTAAGCGAGAGTCTGACCCAATTTTTATTTAAACGATTTTTAACGCTAGTTCAAAGGCTTCTTGGTCGGATTTATAGGAGAGAGTTTTTCTAACTTCATCTTCATCTGCGAACTTCGCATCCATCATCTCCCAGTCGTGGTTTTTGGGGTCACCGGAGACATACTCCATCAAGAAATAATAGACCGTTTTATCAACTAGATATTCGCCGAATCGGTACTTATATTTTACGATGATGGGTTTTTGAGAAACTATTTTAGCTTTTACTCCTCCTTCTTCTTCGACTTCCCGCAAAGCAGCCTGAGGCATCGATTCGTTTGATCTTTGATCGCCTATAAGTCCTTTGGGAAATCCCCAACCTTTGTGTTTAGAGTGTTGAGTGATTAACCATAATACATGTTGGAGGTTAGATGTTGGAAGTTTGACGATTTTAAACACAATTCCGCCGGCAGAAGTTTCTGTTTTGAATTTCATAAGTTAATCTTAATATGATAGTTACTTTTTTAAAAATGGAGATCCATTAACTTCGTCTCTAAAGCGTTGTAATTGTTCCAAGTATCCATTTATTTCTAATTGTGTTTCAAGAAACCTATAATGTTCACCTTCTTCAATTGTTAAATCAATATTATTGTCAAAACTTAAGATAGGAATTCGATTCTCATCTAATAAAACTCTAAAATTATAATCAAAATCATCTTTCGCAAAAATTAGAGTAACTGCGGTCGGTCTATCAGCGCGCAATTTAGATCGCCTTAGCCGAGTTTCTAGACTGGTTTCGGGATGAATACAAAGCAGAATTCTATCTAAAGCTTTTTTAGGAAGTTCACCTCGATTAAATTTTGCCACCAGAGAATTGTAAGATATATCTACTCCTGCAAAAGGTGAACTTAATTGATTACCATTAGCTCCGCAAGCGAGTTCTGCAAATATTAATCCATCGTTAGGTTGTTCCGTGATAGATCTCCAAAAAGATCCTAAAGTCCTATCTGTAATCCAATTACTAATTACCATAAAAGGCCAGATTGGTATTGGTCCATTAACTTTATGATCATGGCCACCAAAGTCATTTGGTACAAAACCAAAAATATTAGTAAGGTGCTCCGGGTGAGTGTGGTGAGTCCCGTGTTCCAACCGATGATCATCAAGTACAGAACTTGCAATAAAATCAGTGTCAGTAATTAATTTTATAGATGGTAACTTAAAAATTGAAGCAAATGCATTAAGATAGGTAGTTTTTCCTCCGCTTGATGGAGCAGTGGAAAGTATTATATTTCTTACCATGAATTAACCCTTATAAATTCTATGACAACGGGAACATGAAGCAATATATTTAGCTTTACTCGTAGCCTCGAGTCTTTTTGTGCTGCCCGCAATTCTTTCTGTATTTTTTGCCCTTGCTCCACATCTTTCACAGATGGCAAAGAGTTCCATTCTTTCATCTGCTAAATCAAATAACTCGTGCATCAAGCGGAAATATTTTCTCTTGTAGTCATAAAGTAAGCCGTTAACAACTACATCTATTCCTTGATTCAGAAGTTTAAAGACCACCCGTTTTGTAGGAGCATCCGGGAAAAATTGAGTTGAATCGATTAGAACTTTGTCAGGTTTTTCTTTCTTGATAAACTTTAAAATCGTTTGCGGCTTTTTATTTTCGATAAAAGTTACCTGTAAAGAACGAAGATCATGCGAATCTGTTTTTCCATTTCTATTTTCGACAACTGCACCCTCGGCTTTAAAACATAATACTTTATACCCTAATTTTTTAAAAACTCGGTATAAGGTTATTAATTTAGTTGTTTTTCCGGCAAACATTGGCCCAGCAATCACAGTTAAATGTCCTTTTTTTGCCATAAAGCTAGTTGTGAGTCTACAATATCTTTGTGTAGTTCGTCAATAGATCTTACCGCATCAAGAGTGACAACATGCTTAAATTTTTTTATGACTTGTTTGTATTTTCTCCTTTTTTCTTTAAGTAAATTTAATTTTTCAAATTTGCCCTTTTCTTCTCCAGTTTTTTTTGTCCGATTTTCAATGCGAACAAGAGCTATCTCAGGTTTTAAATCAAAGTAAAAAACAATATCCGGAAGCGGTTCAAAATTAGAGTAAAGATAATTTACCAGATCTAATTGATATTGGGTCTTGGCTTGGTAAACAAGTGAACTGATGTAACTTCTTAAGCTGATTACGGTTTTACCCTGTTTGAGAGCAGGTAGTACTTTTTTTTGCATGACATTGAAACGATCTGCTAAGAAAAAGAAGACTTCAGAAAAGTCATCTCTTTTTTGTTTTCGCCAAAGTTTTAGAATCTCTTTCATTTCGGGAGTTGGATGAAATACTATCTCTACTTTTTCTCCTTGTTTATTCAGATATTCGGCTAAAAGTCTAGCTTGAGTTTCTTTGCCTGTGCCACTTATTCCCTCAAAAATGATTAATTTACCCGTATATAATTTACCCTGATAATTATTTTTTTCTTGCAGTAAAAGTCGAGTTAAATTGAACTGTTCTTGAGCAATGTTTTTGCTTTCCAAAAACTCTAGCCCCTTAAATCGATCGGGCATTTTTTTAGCGATTCTCTCTATCGCCATTTGCTGAGGCTGACCGGCTTCAGCAGTAAAATAAATTGACCGAAGCAGCCCCCTAAAGCCAAAACCGTCCAAGAAGTCGGCGTCTTTTAGAATTCTTGATTCCAAAAGCTTTGAGGTAAAAAAGGGTTGGTCGTGTTCTCTAATGATTTGCAAAATTAACTCTATTTCCTTTTGAGTATAATCTGCTTTTTTGAGTATCGGTTTGGCTTGGACCACAGAATATTCACTTGATTCTTTACCATGAAGTTTGGGATTGTTTCGGCCAAGATCGTGTAGTAAAGCAGCCGCTACAACTATTTCTTGATTGGCTTTATATTTTTTAGCCAATATCGAAGCAAAGTCTGACACTTTAATTAAGTGATCCAGACCATGCGATGGGCTATAAAGTTTGCTTTTAATAGTCTCAATAATTGTTTTTTCCCTCTTTGTCCAATTCATATTTGCCTATACCATCGATGATACACGTGCGACATCAATGGTAAGTAAGCTAATAACATTTTTTTTAAAGAAATTTGCTTATTATATGTTGTAAAGCAACTTCTGTACCATTATTGTCCACGGTGGGTGCTATAAAATCTGCAATTTCTTTTAACTCTTGGGGCGCATTTTCCATGGCTATTTTATAATCGCAAGCGGTAAAAAGTGGATAATCATTATAACCATCTCCTATGGCTACGATTTGTTGTCGTGGAATATTTAGGAGGCGTTCGTATTCTAGAACTGCGGTGTGTTTGGTGGCTTTTTCCGAGGTAATATCTAAACCAAAATTTATAATCTTAATTTTAAGAATTGAGATATCTTTACATGACTTTGTCAAATAGTCAATATGTTTTTCGACTTGAGCCTCTGATAAATTATTTATATTGATGGTAATCACTATTTTTAAAACGTCTTTATAGTTTTTAAGTTCTTTAAGATGTCTTGAAGATTCTCTATTAATATATGTTGGTACTGCAGCTAATTTAGACAGATAGACAGATTTTTTTGTTTCTAAGCCAAAAAAAAGTTTTTCTGTTTTAAAATAATTTACTATTTTTTCGACTGATTGTTCAGAAATAGGTTGATACAAAAGAGTATTTTTAGTTTTATTATGATAAATCATTGCTCCTCCATGGAATATATGATAGTCATATAGTTTAAGTTCATCTAAGAATTTTTGTACCGGTCCGTAATAAGCTCTTCCAGTCGCTAAAGAAAACCGTATTTTTTTACTTTTAATTTTGGAGATGAGTGTCTTAACTTGTAGACTATATTTAAGATCTTTATCAACCAGAGTTCCATCAAAGTCACAAAGGATTGCTTTTAACTTCATAAGTAAGGGAAATTTAAAAATATGTTTTTGGGCGGAGATGGAGGAATTCGTCCTGTACCAGAGCGGAGGGTACAGGATTCGAACCTGTGAGGGCTTGCGCCCACAAGTTTTCAAGACTTGCGCCATAAACCACTCGGCCAACCCTCCGCACTCGGTACAGGGTTCAAGACCGGACCGCTTGCCCTGAACCGAACTAGTTTCTGGTTCAGGGTTCAACCGCTCCGGCACATCTCCATTTTGACTTTTTGTCCTCCAATTCTTACTTTTCGCCTTTTCAGTTCTATTCGAACACGGCTCAAAGAGCGAATTTAGGAGGACACAAGAATTTCTAATCCTGAACAAATCGGGAAAGAAATTCTAGTGAGGTGCAAGGGGGAATCGAACCCCCGCATAGCTGTTTTGCAGACAGCTGCGTTTCCTCTTCGCCATTGCACCAAAAAATTTATCTATATTTTACCTTATTAAAGGAGACCTGCAAACTTATTTGAAGAAGGTTAAATTCACTTCAGAATTTTCTTGATTTCTCCGACAAGATTGACATTAAGGTAGGTTTTTATTTTGGAGATTGTTTCGTCTATTTTATTTTCATCTTTAATGATGTAGTCGGTCGCTCCTATGGATTCTGCTGTTTTTCTCTCTCCTTTAAGATCGGTGAGCATAATAATAGGAGTATGTTTGAAAGAAACATTAGCTCTAAGCTGGGTTAAGACGTCAAAACCGTTTAGTCCACCAGGTAGCATCACATCTAAAACAACTAAATCAGGTTGATAGTTTGTTGCCAGGGTAAGACCTTGTCGACCGGTAAATGCCTGCAGTATTATAAAACCATCTTTGACTAGTTTATCAAAATACACTTGTTGGAGGAGTTTGTCATCCTCAACAATAAGGATTTTTTTTGTTTTGCTGGTCATTGATTCATAATAGCCCGAAATTCAATGAATTTCAAATCTTAACTTTTGTTTGTTATTTTTGAGCGTTTAATTTATCATATATTTATATCAGATCCACTTGTATAATTAATCTCCAGATTCTGTCGGAAGTTTCATTCCCATAAGTGCTCGGAACTTGTTTCGGTCTTTATCTATAGTTTGGTAGTCAGAATAGACTACCTATATCTTTGTTTCTCTAGTCCTTCTTTTAGCTTTTCCTGCGCGCTTATGGGATCCCTTTCACTTCCGCCACCTGTTCCCTGGCTAACTTTTAAACGGATCTGATATTAGATATTGGCGGGTAAACAAAAATTAAAGTAAAACCAAGTCTTGGCTTGGTAAAATAGTTATTATGAAGTGGTTAGTTAGAGATAACCAAAACATAGCAGATATCCTAGTCGAAGTATATGGGAGAAAAGAAGAAGAGTTGTTTGAAAACATTTTGGCAGCTTTTACAAATATTATTACCGAAGTAAAAAAAGTAAAAGAGGAAAAGGAGACGCCGATTAAAATCACAGGAAAAAATTTATCAACTCTGATTTTGAATTTCATTAATCAACTCATTTATCTTAAAGACACGTCTTTACTGCTCTTTAAGTGGGGAGTGTTTAATTTGACGTATACAGAGAAGGGATACAGTCTTTACTCGCTGCTTAGGGGACAAAAGATTTCAAAAGATCTCCCAATTAAAACAGATATAAAAGCGTTGGCTTTACATAAATTCAAAGTCGAAAAAAATAGCAAGGGATATAAAGTTTGCCTAGTTTTTGATATATAGTTCATCGTTCCATTGCTTTATTGTTAAATTGCTATGGTTACAATCCACAATTTCAAACTAAATCAAATCGGTGAAGCGGAGTTTGAGCTGGAAAAAGATTATAAGGGGGCAACATTGCGTTTTTTTGCTGAAGAAAAGTTGCTGACTAATCTGGAAGAGGAAGTATTTTTACAGGCTAGAAATGTAGCGCAGCTTCCCGGTTTGGTTGGACCTGTTTTAATCATGCCCGATGCTCACTCTGGTTACGGTGCACCGATTGGGACGGTTTTTGCTATGGGTGAGGAAGAGGGGTATGTTTCTCCTGGAGCTGTTGGATATGACATCAATTGTGGAATGCGACTAATCACAACCAATCTTTTTTATAACGAAATAAAAAACCAAATTGAAAAACTAATCAATCTCCTATTTGAGTCTGTTCCGGCCGGGGTTGGCAGAAAAGGATTTTTAAAAGTGAGCAGGGTAGAACTAAAAAAATTAGTTGAAGAGGGAGTTTCTTATCTTATAAAAGCAAAAGGGATAGGCTGGATTAAGGATTTAGGACGGATTGAAGAACAGGGAAGAATTTCCGGCGCAGATTTTTCTTATGTTTCTCAAGAGGCTATCGAGCGAGGCTTAAGTCAGCTGGCTACGCTAGGTTCGGGAAATCACTATCTGGAAATACAAAAAGTCGAAAAAATTTTTGATCAAGAGACAGCAGAAAAATTAGGCATCAAACAAATAAACCAAATCGTAGTCATGGTTCACTGCGGTTCTAGGGGTTTTGGGCACCAAATCTGCACTGATTATTTAAGAACTTTTGAGAAGCATCTAACTGAATTCAAGCTTGTTTTAAATGACAGACAATTAGTCTGCGCGCCAATTCACTCCCGATTTGCAGGACATTATCTTTCGGCGATGGCGGCTGCAGCCAACTTTGCTTTTATTAATCGTGAAGCGATAACTCATCAGATAAGAGGCGCTTTTGAAAAAGTCACAGGCATGTCAGCAGAGGAGCTTGAGATGGATTTAGTCTATGATGTTTCCCATAACATCGCAAAGTTTGAAGAGCACATAATTCCCAACGATCTCTATAAAAATAATACTCGACCAATAAAAAGAAATGTGCTAGTGCACAGAAAAGGAGCAACCAGATCTTACCCGAATCAGCCGGTCATCATCGGAGGTTCAATGGAAACGGGAAGCTACCTTCTAGTTGGTCAAAAGACAGCAATGGAAAAGTCTTTTGGGTCAACCGCCCATGGATCAGGCAGAACAATGTCTCGAACCAAGGCAAAAAGGATAGTCCACGGCCAAAAGCTTTGGGAAAAAATGAGAAGTGAAGGAATTTATATCAAGTCTGCTTCTTGGGCTGGACTGGCAGAAGAAGCAGGAATTGCTTACAAAGACATATCGAATGTCGTCGGTTCAGTTTCTTCGGCTGGTCTTTCTAAACCTGTGGCATATTTTAGACCGGTTGGGAATATTAAGGGTTAGAAAATCAATCCTAAAATAAATAGAGTTATAGGCACAAGAATAAAGATCCAAGAGGCAGGTATGCCGCTCGCAGGGATAGTGGGTGGAGCTTCAGTATCGCTTACAACACTGGTGACTTGTTGTGGTGGGGTATCTGTGGGTAAGTTGGTAGGTGTTTTAGTCGGTGTAGTTGATTTAGTTGGTGTGAATTCTGCTTGTGGTGTAATGGTTGGTGTTGGTGAATCAGTTAAGGTAGGAGTTAGTGTAGTTTCGTCTTCCGGAGTGGGGGTGAGGGTTGGAGTTGGAGTTTGAGTAATCTCGGAAGTAGGACTAGGTGAAGATTCTAAAGTTGGAGTCGGAGTTTCTGATAGAGTAGATGTTGGAGTTGGTGAAGTGGTGAACGAGCAGATGGTTTCGGCTATTTTTTCTGGTCCTTCACCACAGCTATTGATCGGAGTTACGATACATTTATAGGAATGAGCTAAGGCCGGAGTAAAATAAACTATTTTTTCAGAAGTTGTGGTAGACAAAATTTGTTTACCGGTGGTTTGGTCTATTATCTGAACGTTAAATGAGGTTGAAGCATCATCGCTTGACCAACTACAAGATGCGCTGTTGGCCGGACAGGAAAGTCCAGTTGCTTTACTTGGTAGATAGGGTTCTCTCCTCAACAAGAATAATGCGGTGATAAATCCAATCAAGACAACTCCGATAAAAACCAAGCTTAAAATAATGATAGTTTTTTTATTCATATAGGTTACTCCTTACGACATCCCTCACAGGTTACTTTAATGTCGGTGACGGCTTTAGGTTTTGGGCAAACGCTTGGACTGGGTGAAACAGACGGAATAGGTGTTTCAGTCGGAGTTAATTCGGGTGTGGGAGTTTCGCTGGGGGTTGGAGTATCAGTAGGAGTATTGCTGGGTTCTGGAGATGGAGTGGGTCGAGAACTTTCTTTTACACAGATATTAATGTGGGAGCTGTCCCCTCCGTTTTCAAAATTCATCACATTTGTAGTCAGATTGAGATTAAATAAAGGTCCCCACTTGCCTTGACCAGACGCAGGTAAAGACACTCCGTTTATAGACCAGGGTTTTTCTCCCTTTTTGGGATCGTTGTCGAAGATGAGAGCAGAATCTAAAATAATATTAGAGGGAAAGGTCACTTTCATTGTCGGTACATATTGGGCCAATGGTACCCCGTCTCTATTTTCCATCTTCGGGTTACCAGAGATACTTTCTATTTTGCCGCCTAGTGCAACAGTTTCACCAACTTTAAGGTTTGTCGAGGCAGAAAATAAAAGCTGGGTTCCGCTTGGACAGGCTGGCGCGTTTGCAGCCTGTGAACGGATGCTCTGCCTGACGGTAATAAGATAGATGGTTAAAAAAATAAGTGAGGCAGAAACGATAATCAGAAGTAAGGCTAATATTATTTTTCTATTCATTGCTTGTTAATCTTAAATATACCTAAAATTAGATAAAATATGATACAATTACTCACGGATTAGAGTCTATGTTTTATCACAGTCCAACTTACGGAAAAGTCGATCTTAACAGGTTAAAAAATATCATATCTGATTTTATGTCTCAAAACAAGAAGGCGAGATATGAAATCGTAGTTGGGACTGACTCTCAGAAAGTTAAGAAAGATGTGCATGATTTTGTCTCGGCTCTCATTGTTCACCGAGTAGGATTCGGAGGAATTTATTTTTGGAAAAGACAGATTGTTGAGCGAAAAATAAGTCTTAAGGAGAGAATATATCTTGAGGCTTCGATGTCACTGGAGACATCTGAGAACTTCATAAATTTTTTTAAGGTAAACGGAATCTCTAGATACAATATTCAAATCCATGTTGATATTGGCCATAACGGAGAAACAAGAGATATGATTACTGAAGTTGTAGGAATGGTTCGAGGAAGCGGTTATGATGTAAAGATCAAACCCGACTCGTATGGAGCTTCTAAGGTGGCAGATCGCTATACTTAAATTAAATTCCAAGATACAATTCACAAGAAACAAATAATTTCTAAATTCCATTTTACAAACTACAAGATTTCCAAACAATTCGCAAATTTAAAACTACAAATTTTACTAAATTATGCAATTCCTCGTAATCGGGAAAGATGGCAAAGATGAAAAAGCGATGGAGCGTAGAATGGCTGTTAGAGAAGCGCATCTTAAATTAGGAGATGAGATGGAAGCTTCAGGTGAAAGATGGTATGGTTGTGTAATGTTAAATAATGATGGAAAAATGATCGGGTCGATGGCAGTATTAGATTTTCCTTCTGAAAAAGAACTTAAAAAGTATCTTAAGCTAGAACCATATGTGGTTGGAAAGGTTTGGAAAACTATTGAAGTTTATAAATGTAATGTAAAAAGGCCTTGGAAATTTAATCGTCCGCAGTCTTTCTTTAAAGAGAGGGAAAAACTAAGTAAATAATTTTTAGAAAAGAATTAGCTTTTTTGATTGAATTTTGCTTATTGCTGAAAGAATATTTATTACCAAATTACTAAATTTTCATGCTGAATCCGTTCGCTTTCGCTCAGGATTATAGCTCGGTTCAGCATCTGATTTTAGTTACCAATTTTTTGATAAATCTTTCAAAGTAGA
>MGAI01000025.1 GCA_001789695.1 Candidatus Roizmanbacteria bacterium RIFCSPLOWO2_01_FULL_37_16
TGGCAGTTACTCTGATCAACCAAGACACATTTCAAAAAGAGGTTTTAGAAGATAAAGGAGTTATTTTTGTTGACTTTTACGCCGACTGGTGTGCTCCCTGTCGAATCACTTCGCCTACCGTCGATGAGCTATCAAATGAATTTAGCAATATAAAATTTTTAAAAGTTGACGTTGATAAAAATCCGGAGCTTGCTCAACAGTATTCGATCTTCTCTATTCCAACTTTCATGATCTTTAAAGACGGAAAACCCGCTTCTCAATTCGTCGGAGCCATGAGTAAAGAAGGTTTTCTTAATGAAATCAAAAAAGTTACATCTAGTTAAAACTAGTTATAACTAGTTAAACTAGCTTCTGACTACTCTAATCACTTTCCCGTGTATAACTTTCAAGGTAAGGTGAACTTGTTTAAGAAGATATAGGGCTAAGGTTGCCAGCCAGCGAATTGATGAGGTTAAGGGTTGCTGAAGCCCGGTAATGATCTTATCATCAGAGATAGGCAGCTTGATATTTTGATAGCTGGGAAATTGAGTGGTTGTTGCCGGTTGCAATCCCATTTTTTTCAAATCTGGTGGAAGCTCTATCGTCTCTGCTCGCGGTTGAATAAAGGGTTTAACCTCTTCCTCTACCTGGTGTTCGACAGCTTCTTTAATCTCATATTTCTCTTTTGTCGTTGGTATGGGTTCTGCTTCTTTTGCAGTGCCCCGTGAAGTCCCGCTTTGCGGGACGGAGTGGGGGGTTTTAAGTTTTTTGATTAGATCGTTGATTTGGCTGAAATTTTGTGGCATAAAATTATTATATCTTAACCTATAATCAATCGCACTTAACGTCTTTGCCGCAGTGTTGACAGATGGGAATACGTTTATGAGCCGGTCGCCTATTTACTTTTTTACAGTCTGAGTGGGGACAGACAAACTCCAAAGGACCAAATTCATCAGAGTCTTCCTCCTTGTCATTGTTTGTTAATCCTTTTGAGATAAGGCTTTCTATAGAAATTCCCTTTGACAGACCTTCTGAAAGTTGATAACTGGACATAAATCCACTCGAGTTTTTATTGGAGACAGACGGACAGCTGCCGCCGCCGATTACAACAGCTGGTTTATCCGCATAGGCAGTAAAAGCTTGTATAGGCATGGCTTTATTAATAAGCTGGTTAGCAGCTTCGAATATAAAATTTGCGGGATATAAAGTATTTTGTCCGGTAACCAATCCCTCATAAACTTCCTTTAATTTGGTTGCCCGGTTGTACATGCCTCGCAGTAAAAACTTCATCTCAGCTAGTTTATTGTCATAGCTGTCATAATCCAATAGATTTGCGCTATTGGTGAAGTCAATCGCTAGTTGGATGTATCTTTCCATCCCATACGAAATTATTTTATCTTGTCTAACGGTGTTTTCAAACCAATGGGAGTAGTCTACATCTTGTTTTGAGACTCCGGCAGCCTGAAGCAGCGTATCTAAATTTGCAGACTGGTCAAGGTCAAAAATCGGAAACTCTAAAAATTCCCGTGCTGTTCGATAAAAAAAGTTAGGTTTGAGACGATGTAAAATTGTTTGGCTGTTTTTAATCTCGTGACGAGCCTCACCGTATTTGATGGCGTGCATTTTGACAGCCTCTCTACCCAGATCTGGATCAAACTCAGGTTCATAATAGAAAAGATATCCATAATCCCAATCCTTGGGGGGAGAGAGGATGGCCGCATGTTTTAAAAGCCTAGCTTGTTGGTAAGATTTTTCAAATTCATGATAAACCCAGGTGTGGCCTATGTTTTCCTGCTCTTCTCTGCTTTGTCGTCCGGCAAGGTCACTTGTGTATTGCAGCATGTCGATGAGTCTTATATCTCCATAGGCAAGCCCTTTTTCTCCCAAAAGATAAGTGATATTTCGATAGGGAACTTTTCCGGCAAATTCAGACAGAAGGCTAAGAACATTTTCTTTCAAATAATAAACACTTTCTTTAGGAGTTAAACTATTTGCGTACTTTTGCAGAAATAAAACATCGTTTTCTACATTATAAAAAGTAGTAATGTCTTGTTGTTCTTTGTTTAAAAGCGAATGATTTACCTCATAGGTTGTTGTGGTAGGTGACTGAGGTGTGGTTAGATGCGTAGAGAGTCTTTCTGTCATATTCCCTGCTCGGGGCTAATCAGTGATCGGTTGTCAACTGATCACTTAGTTGCTTGGTCGGTCTTCGGACTCATTCAGATTGAACTCTGAAATTACCGCAGCGGCACTGTCGCTGAATTTCACAGCGTTCCCGTTTTGTAGTAAGCCTTCCCGTCCCGACATTACGTCGGGACAGTGACTAAAAACCAAGCAATTTATAAATGAACAGAAAAATATACAATTTTCCACTAAACAAATCAATCAGAATTAAAGCAATAAGATAAAAAACTTACAGCAAACCAGTTGTCGATATGATTTTTATCTCGCCAAATATCAAGGTTTTAGATCATTACCTACCTAGAGTGGATGTATCTGACCACTATCATCTGGTTGCTGTGATTGAGATGTGAGATTAGCGCTTAAGCAGTTTTGAAAATTTTTCTCGGAACTTTACCAGTTTTGGACTTATGACAAGTTGACAGTAGGGTTGGTCGGGATTTTTTTCGTAATAATTTTGGTGGTAAGATTCGGCCGGATAAAAAGCAGTATAGGTAGTAATTTCTGTGACAATCGGTGCTGTGTATATCTTCTCCGCTTCGACTCTCAATTTTACTTCTTCCGCCAGTTTTTTTTGTTCTTCATTGTGATAAAAAATTACCGATCGATACTGGGAGCCAATATCGTTTCCCTGCCTGTCTGGAGTGGTTGGATTGTGAGTAAGAAAAAAAACTTCAAGTAGCTTTTCATATGATATGATTTTGGGGTCAAAGGTTATTTGTATTGATTCGGCGTGACCAGAGTTTCCTTCGGAAACTTCAGAGTAATTTGGGTGTTTAACTTTGCCTCCCGAATAACCGGAGACGACGTTCTCCACACCTTTTAACTGCTTAAATATTGTCTCAGTGCACCAAAAACATCCTCCGCCGAAGGTGGCTTTTTGCAGTATTGTTTTTTCCATCAGGTTGTTACTTTATAGACTTTATCTCCCTCTTTTACCTTTTGCTCAACTTTTAAACCAATCACCTGTCCTTTTTTTGCTTCATTAACTGGTTGGTGTTCAAGCTGCATCGAGCTAACGGTTTGGCTAAACTCATGGCCATGTCCTACCACCTTAATCATGTCGTCATTGGCAAGCTTATTAGACAGGTCAACTATCCCAACACCAAGATGATTATAATAGTGGGTCACTTTTCCAACCAAAACATCTGCCATATCTTCTCACCCCCTCACTAGAAAATGTTAACGATCCGCTGATTCGACGGAGAGTTTTACATTTTCTTGTGTCCGCCAAAATTCGCTCTTCGAGCCGCAGTTCAAATGAACTAAGGCGAAAAGTAAGAATTGGCGGATTTACATTATTATCTTACTTAATTTTATCAGAAAGCTGACTCTTTTTTGACTCCGCGCTTCAAAACCTGAAATGAGAGAAAAAAGCAGACCAGTGAAAAAAAACTAGCGGCTAGGAATGCATAAGGAATAGCAAAGCTGGCTACCAGACCGCCTATTAGCGGGCCTAATATCTGGCCGATACTCATATAGGAGGCGTTAAGACCTAAGATCGAGCCTTGAGATTTGGCATCGGTTTCATTTGAAAGAATGGTGGGTATTAAGGTTTGGACACCTGAATTTGAGAGGCCTAAAAAGAGAGATGATAGAACAAAGGGCGGCAGTGATCTAATAAAGAAAAAGGTTAAAAATACCGCAGAGATAGAAAAAAGCGCGACAGAAAAGATTGTTTTTAGTCCAAAAAGTTTTACTAATCTATGGACAAGAAAGAGTTGAGTTGTGAGACCGACTGCTCCGAACATGGTAAAAAGAAGCGATATTTGGTTTGCCGAAAGCTTGAGGATTTTTAGCGAGAAGGGCTGATAGGCAAAGATCATCAGGGAAAATGAAATTGCATTAAAGAGAGTGATAAGAAGCGTTGCGCCTACGTTTTCGTCAAAAGTTGCCTGAAAAAGTTTTTTGAAATTGAAAAAAGCGGAGCGTTTCACTTCTCCAAGATGTTTATTAGTTTCGGGTAAAAACAGATAAGTGATAATTAGCGCAAATAGCGAGATTGCACCCGCGATGATAAATGGCAGCGAAGCCGAAACCGACACAGTTAGAGCCGATATTGCCGGGCCGAAAATAAAACCAAAGCCGAAAGAAGCGCCAATTATTCCAAAACCTCGGGCTCTTTGTCCCTGGGAGGTGGTATCTGAGATGACGGCCGAGGCAACCGGGATGTTGCCGGCTGTCGCCCCATCAAGCGCACGTGCCAAAAATAAAAACAAGGCACTGGGTGCAAAAGCCATGATAAAAAAAGACAGCGCTGTACCAGATATCGAGATAAGAAGTAAAGGCCTTCTTCCGTATTTGTCAGACAGTCTACCGATTATCGGAGTCGAGAGGAATTGACAGATTGAGAAGGTTGAAAACAAAAGTCCATTTTGAAAATCCGAAAGGCCATATTTTAGCGAGTACGAGTACAATACAGGGATAATGATGCCATAGCCCAAGGCGTTGACAACGGCGATAAGCGCAATGATCAAAAGATTTCTATTTTGCATTAACATAGGATTGGGAAAACTTTAAGTATATAATAAAAACAAAATTTATGACAGATAATACTGAGGACAAAGTTGTTAATCCTTTAGAAAATTCGGAGAAACTGTTTTTGCAGCTGGTTGAGTTTCTTTTAATTAATTTAAAGATTATTGTTGTGGTTTTAGGCCTCTTGTTTTTAATTGTTCTTCTTGTGCTGATGGTTTTTTTCAATATATTTGGATTTTAAAAATTATTTCAAAATTTTTTCAGATTCTTTAGCAATCCCATTTTCTATTAATGTACAACTAATTCGTTAATTCTTTATTTTTTAAACCTAGGCTTAAGAGAAATTAAATTAAAACCTTAATCTTGACTTTAATCAGTTAAATAGGTTATAAATAAACCATGAATGAAAATTTGACCGATTTGCCCCACACAGCCTTGTTGGAAAGACAGGGTAAAAATCCATTAACCGTTCTTGAGGGTTGGGCAAAAAATGCAACAATATTAGGTCAGACAGGAGCAATAAATTATGATCCAGGAAGGGTCCCTAGACTTGAGCCAATAAGTGGAGGGCGGCATTTTTGGGATTTGGACCCTCTCGATAGTACTAATTTATTTCAAGATCACAACAGGTCGCGGCTAGTAGGATGGATCGAACTTCTATCAACTAGAATGACTCAAGATGAATTAGGAAAAGACTTAGGAGAGGTAAATCCTATTAGCTATATTGACAATAGTGGTTTAGTAATTAACTATGACTCTCGTTTAAGTGGTGTAGGATTAGCTAATTTTAGAGAAGGCTTAAGGCAAATTTTTAGTGAAGAAAATTTAGACTATCTGGAAACTAGAGCTTCTGCGCCTGAAAGGACAGCCACTGTGTTATTACTTCTCAAGGTAGCTGGGATAATTCCATATGAACAAGGAGAAATCGACGCTATAACTATGCATAATAAAGCTGAAAGTGGTGGAATAGGGTACTTGGAATGGATTCGTAGAAAAGTCCAAAAAAGTTAATCCTTTTAGTCTTCTTTTATTAAAAATTATTTTGTAATCCCCTTACAAAAAATCATTAAATTTTGGAGCATGATGAGGCTATATTTATACATATATCTAGAATTTTACAATAGATAATAAAAAACTGCCGCGGAAATTATTGTTTATACCATCAAAGGCAACTGGGATATTGAATCAGGGGGAGATGTAGATGTTTGGGACCATATCTGATTTGGGCTCTTTTATTTAATATAAGAGCAATGATGAAAAATCCAAAAAAGAAATATTCACCCTTTGGCAAATATTTTGCTTACCTTGATCAGATAGACAAAGATCTAAAATCTACCCAGGAATTCGGCTCATTTCTGATTTTAAGTCTAGTTGAAGAGGTGGGAGAGATAGCAAGAGCATATCTAGCTAAACACGGCAGAAAAGGAATAAATATTGCTGCTCAGCAGGACGAAACCTACGAACAGGAACTGGGAGATATTTTAGTTTCAATTCTACGCTTTGCTAGGATCAAAAATATTAATCTTCACAAAAGAATCATGTATTCCTTAAACAAAATAAAACGCCGCCAGTTTAAAGCAAAAACTTAGATTTTTACTCTCTTGTTAGAAGTAGTAAGGTCCATTGCCTGGTTTCCATTTGATATTGCAACCGGTTGAGGGTTTTTGCTCTGGATTTACCGGTTGGTCGTTTAAGACAGCCTCAATTGCCAAGCGAAGATCGCCTCCTGTTACAGGCTGGTTGTTGCCTGGTCGACTGTCGTCCAGCTGTCCTCGGTAGACGAGCCCTCTTTCCTGATCAAAGAGGAAAAAATCTGGCGTACAGGCGGCGGTATAGGCTTTTGCCACTTCTTGCGTCTCATCAAAACAAAGCGGAAAACTTAAATCAAGCTCCTTTGCCATTTCCTTTAAATTCTGGGGAGAATCATCAGGGTAAGAGGAGGCGTCATTCGAGCTTATGGCTACAACCCCAAGATTTTTATCTTCGTAGTCTTTTCCAATCCTGGCAATCTCTTTCTTGATATGTTGGACGTAGGGGCAGTGTTGACAGACAAACATAACAAGAAGCGCCTTGTTTTTGGCAAACGTCTCAAGCGAAATGGTTTCTCCCATTACCACATCTGCTAGGGAAAAATGAGGAGCTGTTGTCGTCAAAGGTAGCATAGTTGAGGGAGTTAATACCATAATTTAATTATACTTTTATTTTTCGTCCCTGGCTTGAATAAGCGGTAAAGTAAGAGCCCGGATTTAGTTTTCTTTCTCCATGGAACTTAAAGACATAAATATCAACTGGAGTAAGCGCCTGAAAAATATGCAACCCCTGTTCCTTCTGCTCCAGTCTCCTTGCTGTAATAGGATGTTTGATTATTTCTCCTCTGCCAAGTGAGGTATAGATGGTTTTTCTCACAGGGAAGACAAAAACAGTCTCTAGTTCTACGGCAGAGTCCAAAGTATATTGAAATGATCTAGCTTCAGATCGAGTCATTCTACAGTCATATTATACGATAAAGGAGATTTTTTAAAAGAAAATATACTCTGAAGTTGTTTTATTTATGTCGTCTTGGTTTTCGCCAGGGAATTCTACCTTGAATATCGCGCTTGCTAGGGTCTATGGTTGTTGGTGAGGGTCCAGCTGATGGAATGGAGGTTTTGAGTTCTTCAATTTGTGCCTTAACTTTTTCTAACGCATCATATAAACGCCCAAACCCTTCATCATCAGGACCTAAATTCTGTAACTTTTTCGACAATTTGCTTTCTTTACGGTGCAGGCGTTTAAGAGTGCTATCAGTACTTTCTGGTGGAGGAGGTCCAGGTATTTCTCCATTTGGCATTATCTAATTATACCAATCTTCCTGCAATTTAGACAAACCAGCTTTCTTTTGACGGTGTGGTTACAAAATGGAATTTAGACTGTTATGGTATAATAAACAGAATATTTTAAAATCTTGATGCATATGTTAGCCCATTTGATGTACGAACGACTAAGTAAGACTGAATCAACATCAGCTAGAGATGAACTGCGTAATACTTTGCCTGATCTTTTTGGAGCTTCTACTAGGACATCTTTTCACAGAATGGTTGTACAAAACCCTGGGGCTATCTTTTATCCAAATCACCGCTTAGGTACTTTAGACACAGCCTTATCTTATTTTGTTCAACCGATGACCGCGCCTTTTGATGAACTCTCGATTCAACTGGCTAACTATGCTAAAGAAAGCGGTTGGGTTGCGCAGATTGGAGTACATGTATCTCCAGATCTACTTAGACCCGATCAAAATAATACCTTTAGTTTACAGTGGGAAGGAAAACACAGCGCTCCCCACTCAACTGTTTTTACTTTTACTTGGCATAACCATACCAGTATGGTAAGTGTAGATTTAGGCAAATCTAACATCAGAATCTCCAATATTTTGGACAGATGGAGAAATGTTGTGGTTGGTTTTGCACAGCTTGGCGAAGCTGGAGAAGATATCCAAAAAGTCCAAGGAAGAAGTCCGGTTCAAATTGCTCAAATTGAATTAACAAATGGAACTGAGGCCCCAGTTTTAGGATTAAGATTGGTAGAAAGACAAGAAGGGCGGGAACTATTGGGCATTACTGTTCCAACAGCGATAACTGTGGACTCTGCTCGTCTTACTCAACTTATCACAGAACCAAAATATATAAGAAGGTAGCTATTTTTCTGCTTTTTTATTGCCTACTATGACGATGACATCGGAAGAGCTGGTAGAGGCAAGAGGTTCGTCTTTACCTAAGACATAAGATTTGCCAACAAGAGTGCGGAGCTTTTCTAAAAATATTTTTTCTACAGCTTTTTTAGCCTGAATGATTGTGTCTGTGTAATCATAACTTTGTGCGTTGCTGACTTCTCCAACTTCAAATCCGTTATTCTCCAGGAGATCTTGCAATCTAGAAGCCTCGCCTGGGATTCCGCTTCCGTTTAACACCTTGATTGAATATTTGTCAAGGCTTATCTTTGCCGATGAAGTGGCTGTTGGCTCTGGTTTTTCTGTCGTTGATTTGGTTGGTGTAGCTGCCTCTGTTTTTTTCTCATCTGGCTTAGGTTTATTGGAAAGATACATCCAGACGCCGAAGGCAGCAAGACATATTAATAAAACCGATAAACCTATCCAGACGAATTTTCTATTTGAAGGTTGGTCTGGTGGGGATGGTGGCTCTACCCCGCTTACTGACACAGAGACTGGTGGCGGGGGTGGAGATGATTCAGTTGCTTTCAGGATTTCCTCACTTTTTATTTCATCAGGTTTTACCTCAACGCTAACGGGAGTTTCTTTTTTTTCTTCAGTTATAGTCTTTACTTCCTCTTCTACTACTTCTTTGTTAACTGGTGTTTCTTCTTGTGTTTGCGTGTGCTCTGGCAGCAAATTTTGTGGCGGTTCAACCACATTTTGCTTATTGGTTTCAATTGATTTTTGTTGTGAAGCTTTCTTTTTTCTGCCTGTAGATTTCGATACCATAGATTTATTTTATGCTAACCAATAATTAAAAACTAGTCAAATCTTTCCCTTACGCCGCTGACAAATCTCTCCTGCAAACTTCTAAAATACAAATCTGTAAAGGAAAAATTAGGGCCGAAAACCGGGATATCAATACTCTAGATTTTTATGCAAAAAAAAAGCTGTAAAATAATCAGACTCTAAGTATAATTAATTTCCAGCATACCATATGGCCGACCGCATTCGAATTGCTATTATCACTGCCACGAATTCAAAAACCAGCACCGGGTCAAACAATACCGTCCTAAACCTTCTGGACAATCTTGACTCGGATAAATACCTGATTTCAATCGTTCTTTTTAATGACTTGATCCCCGACAGGTTGGCTATCGCTGAAGATGAACTTAGACAAGATCCAACATACGTAGCTTTCGCAGAAATAAAAAATCATAGTAAGGTCTCAAATATTTATTCCCTAAGCTCCTTATCTCTCAAGGAAATAAAAAATATGTTTGATTTCGCTATAGTGGCAATCTATAACGAATTTGGCGAGGACGGGAAAACGCTGGGACTACTTGAACTTGTCGATATACCTTACTTGAGTCCCAAACTAAAAAGTTCTGTGCTTGCCTTTGATAAGTCCTTTACCAAGGCTATCCTCGCTTCCAATGGATTGCTCGTGCCAAAAAGCAGCGAAATCAATAAAGAAAACCAAAATGAAAAACTAAATCAAGAAATCTTATCCCGCCATTCTTACCCTCTTATTGTCAAGCCAACCTCCAACGGCGCCAGTCGCGGAACCACCTTGGTGAAATCAGACGCCGAATTACAGCCGGCTATCGAGAAAGCTTTCGCATTTTCCGATGAAGTCATACTAGAAGAATTCATTGCCGGACAAGAGTTCAGCGTAGGGGTTATCGGTCCCTACAACCAGCCGACGGCTCTTCCTGTTGTGATGATTAAATCGAAAAACGAATTTTTTGACTACGAAGCCAAATATGTTTCCGGTAAGGCCGAAGAAATCTGTCCGGCTCCGATCAGTCAAGAGCTCGAAGCAAAACTACAGCAGGCCGCAATCAAAACCTATCAGGCATTAAAAGCCGAAAATCACGCCAGGATTGATTTTCCCGGTTTGCTGCGCTCGTCAATTTTTCCCAAAGAATTAACTCAGGCAAATATTTCTCTGGCTGAGTTTCTCGACAGAAGCATTGTAGAAAAATTAAAGAACAAATAGCAGCAGTTATCAACTGATTAAGTTTCTAAATATACAGTGTTTACACTCTGATCGTTTTGTCGAAAGACCAGCTGTTAATATCCTCGTCGATTAAAATCTCTTTTGTATCCTCCGCCTCTTTGGTTGGATCTTTCCTCTCTGGGCTTTGCTATATTGACTATAATTTTTCTTCCGTCGATTTCTTTATTTGATAATTCAGCTATTGCCTTTTCAGCGTCTGCTTCATTGGCAAAAGTTACAAATCCAAAGCCTTTTGAACGACCCGTATAACGATCGCTAATGATCACAACCTCTGTTATCTCTCCAAATGGAGAAAACATGTCCTTCAATGATTGTTCATTAACAGACCACGGAAGGTTGCCTACATATAATTTCTTTTTATCCATTTATTTGATTCACCCCCTGACTGTTTTAATTTGAAGTTGTATTTTTCTGTTTCTCAGCATTTCTTTTCGCTTGTTTTCCGCCTGCAGATGCTTGTTTCTTTGACGTCTGATTTCTTGATCTACGACTTCTTGACATTTTTTATCTGGACAGATGCTTTCTGTGTTTTCAATAACCGAATTTTCAACTTTTTCTTTCCAGACTTTTACAACTATTCTTTCCCTACCGCAACGGTAACAATTATTTCTATAGGCTTTTTCCATAATCTAATCTCGACTTAACGGTGTTTATAATAATATGGTTTTTTCTCTTGGTCCAATGGATGAGCTTCAATAACTACGATATGACTATCGTCTAATAGAGAATTATTTAACTTGCTTATGGCTTCCTCCATTTCTTTGTCACTAGCCATGAGGACATAGCCAGATCCTGCATGCGTCTTAGGATCCAAGCTTTTAGAGATAATTGCCGATATGACTCTTCCAGCTTGAGAAAAATGATCAAATAGCTTTTGCTCGGTTGTCTTCAAAGAGATTTTTCTGACAAATATTTTCTTAACCATGATTATTTAATGAGTTGATAAATTTTTTAAGTAAGAAGTTGTTTGTGATAGAGAAGAAAAAAGGTTTATCCTGAATATCTTCAAAACAATTTCAAACTTCCTTAAATAATTATATCATAAAAACTTGTCTGCAAGGAAAAGATTATTTCTTCAAAAAAACAAAATTTTTTACCGGTGTAATTGGATTAACAGCTGCTTTTTTAAATTTTTAAACAAAAGTAAGTGCTGTACCAATCTTATTTAATCGTCCGGTTCTTCCAATACGATGGATGTAAACTTCATATGATTCAGGCGGATCATAATTGATGACGTGAGTTACGTTATCAATATCCAGTCCTCTCGATGCTAGATCGGTGGCTAAAAGTATTTGAATTTCGTTTCTTTTGAATTTATCCAAAATTCTCAAGCGTTGAGATTGCTTTTTATTACCGTGAATTACATCAGCGTTAAATCCCCTCTTGAGTAATTCTTCCGACAGCCGCTGGACTCCCCATTTTGTTCTTCCGAAAATAAGAACTTTCTCAAATTCTTTTTGAATTAGCAGGTCATGTAGTTTTTCTATTTTTCTGCTTTTATCAGAGATTCTTATAACATTATGTTTTATGTTTTTTAGCATATCTTGTTTTTTAACCGATACAGTAACTGGATTTCGAACAAAACCGTTAAGTATTTCTCTTACCTTGCCATCAACTGTAGCAGAGAAAAAAAGCGATTGACGATTGCTTGCTAATAATGAAATGAAGTATTTTATTGATGAAATAAATCCGATGTCTACCATTTGATCAACCTCATCCAAAACAATTATCTCAAAGGTTGAGAGATCTAAACTCTTGTGTTCGATCATATCCTTTATTCTGCCCGGCGTACCGATCACAAAGTTGGGATTCCTCCTTAGATCGTTTTTTTGCCTGAAAAGATTTACTCCTCCGATAACGAGGACACAATAAATATTCATTCCTTTAGAAAATAGCAAAAATTCATTTTTTATCTGGACAGCAAGTTCTCTGGTTGGAACTATAATCAAAACTTTCTTGTTTCTGTTTTGTGTAACTTCGTTTATCAGAGGTATCAAAAAAGCAGCTGTCTTTCCGGTTCCGGTGTTGGCAATTCCTATAATATCTTTTCCCTCTAAGATTAGAGGAATCGTTTGGTCTTGGACAGGAGTTGGCGTAATATAACCGCGGGTCGAGATATTTCTTTTTAAAATGTCGCTTATGGGAAAACTGGTAAAAGAATTAGTCGGCGTATACGGTTGATCTTCCGCCTGAATATGAACATTTTTTCTAATTAAATTCGACGGGTCAAAAGATTTAATCTGACGGCGTCTACCCTGAGAAAAATTTCTTTGGAAACGATTACCATTGTGATGATACATAGGCTAGGTAAAAAATTAAAATCATAAAGGAGTCTTAATAGTGAGTGCGGTGAAGTGCTAAACTGGAGCTTTTCTTAACCTAAGTCAATATCTCAACTCTACGAATCCTAGTATAACATATTTTTATCTTAAAGTATTGCTATTTGTAACCGGATCAATTCTTAAATAAATACTTGCGACTTTCAGATCTAATTGGATATTTAAGCTTCCTTTCAGTCTTTGCTTGTAGACTGCTAATAATGAGAGGGGGTGAATCAAATGAACAAACGAAATATTGCGCTTGCGGTTTTTAGCCTTTTACTTAGCGGATTTTTGGTCTCTGTCGCTCCAAGTGTCAGCGCTAATTGGTTTGGTTTTGGCAATTCAAACCTGGCGTCTGATCTTGCCAAAAAATTGGGAGTTGGAGAAGATAAAGTTAGAGAGGTTTTCGATTCGATTCAATCCGAGCGCCAAAAAGAGAGGCGAATTTTACTTGAAGAAAGACTAACTCAAATGGTCAAAGACGGTAAAATCACTGAAAGCCAAAAGCAGGCAATCCTAAAAAAGCACGACGAACTCCAGGTTAAAAGAATTAGCAATAGGCAGGAGATGAAAAGCTGGGCAAAGCAGAATGGACTGGAAAACATCATGCCGTTTGCTGGTTTTGGCCGAGGGATGCACGGCGGATGGATGATGAGATAAAGTTGGATTATGCTCCTGTCCTAGGCGGGAGCATAAGGAAATTTTTTTTAGCTTTTACCAAGTTTGGAAAAGTCACGGATTTCTCTGACAAGGAAAACCCACGGATCAATATAAGATTAAAATGAGTTTAAATAAAATTAAACTAAACTTAGATTTTACTTCTCAACGCAAGTCCAATCGATTAATCGATTGGACTTTTGGATTTAAGCTAGCGTAAGGCAAGAATAAGTCTTGTGCTATAATAGCTGTTAATGAAGAAACTTCTTGTTGTTATCCTGCTTCTTTCGCTTATCATAGTTTTTATCCTCGGTTATCTTGGTTTTATTCCCGGACTTTCGGCAGTGTTTGGCTCAAACCAACCAAAAAAATTAGGCATCACATATACCCAAAAAGACAAAAAATCTGCAGATGAAAAACTAGGCGTAAAATATAGCCAGCTTTCAGCCGAAGAGAAAGAAAAGGGACTGGTGCTTAAAGGTTCTCATCCGGTGGATAAATCGCTAACAAGCCAAGAGTTAACCGCTTTAGCCGATACGCGGCAAAAACAGTTTGCCCTTTTTCCTTTTAAAAAGGTTCAGATTAGGGTTAATCCAGACGGTACAGTTGAAGGTTCTGGCATATTGGAGTTTAATACCGCCTTAAATTTTCTCCAGACGCTTGAGGTTCCCTTAGGAGAAGTTAATAAAGTTATCGATAAATTCAAGATCCTAAGAGGTGAACTGCCAGTCTATCTAAAAGTTTCAGGCGAAGTCGTAAACAACATCTCAAACCTTGCGGTTAAATCGGCAGAAATTGCCAGGATACCTATACCCCAAGCGCTGGTTAGTCAGTACGGACCCAGCTTAAATAGTTTGGTGGAAGATATCGTCTCAAAGCGTCAACCGAATTATGAGATAAGGTCTTTGAAAGTAGAGAGCGGTCAGGTCCATTTTGTCGGCAGCTCTCCCGATGAAGAATGGGCCAGAGGAAAATGAAAAAGACAAAAAAACAACATTCGACTTTTGGCAAATATTTTGCCTATCTTGACCAGATTGATCAAGACCTCAAATCTACCCAGGAGTTTGGTTCATTTCTAATATTAAGTCTGGTTGAAGAGATTGGTGAGATGGCCAGGGCTTACCTTGCCAAACACGGCAGAAAATCTACAAACATCGCTGCCCAAACAGACGAAACCTATGAACAGGAGCTCGGGGACATCATCGTTTCCATTCTTCGCTTTGCCCGGATCAAAAACATCAACCTGCACAAAAGAATCATGTATTCCCTCAATAAAATTAAACGCCGCCACGAAGAACCGAAAATATAGATTTTAATTATTCTTGAAAAACCATTCGTTTATAAATTTTTCTGGTTAAATCGACGTCCTTTTTGCAATAATCGGCAATCTCTTTGATCCTTCCCTGTTCAAAGGCTTTGGCGACGTTTCTGCCATTGATACTTCCGTCTTTGGAAGACTCAAAACCAAAAGCTTTGGCCAGTTTGTCGAGGCTGCATTTGCCCAGATTGCTCCACTTAGTCCACTCCCACATCACGTCGTAGATCGGCGAGGAGCGGTAGCGGCTAAAAGACAGATCTCTTGTGGGTTTGACGCCTAAGACAATTGAGCGCTGATAAATAAATTTTAGGTCGAAGTCCATAAGGTTGAAGCCGATAAAAAGATCGATATCTTTAGCGATTTTCCAGAAATTCTCCAGCATCCTTTTTTCATCTCCTGGCAAAACTTTTGTTTCTTCTTCACCAAGCGCATAACCAATGCAGGCAATTCTACCAAAGCTCCCATCAAATCCCGACAGCTCCAAATACTCTGCAAATGTTTTTTTCTCGCCTCTGTGCTTTAC
>MGAI01000026.1 GCA_001789695.1 Candidatus Roizmanbacteria bacterium RIFCSPLOWO2_01_FULL_37_16
AAAAATTTAGAAGAGAGTTATAAAAATGAGGTCGCTCTTGTTAATCAGAATATTAAAGAGGGTCAAACGCTTATTATTTCTCCGGATGACACCTATTTATTCTATAAGATCCAAAAAAGAAACTTATTTGATTCAAATCCTGTTTGGGCAACTATAGACATGCAAAGCGAGATGAAATTAGCCATAGATAAAACAAAAAATATCTGTCCGGACAAACTTGTCATTGATTGCTCTTTAGTAAAAAAGTGCCCGACTTATATAACTTTTGTCAACCAGGATGCCGTAGTTGCTTTCCCGCAGCTTCTTGTGGGAATTGAAAATAAATGCCAAGTTAAATATCAGCCAACAATTTGCACAAATAAATTATGTATCGCCACAAAATAAAATGAGGAATTTATTAAATATCTTTGCTCATTCAGCAATAATCTCTCTTGCCCTTGGTTCTCTATTTATTTTTAAACCCTTCACCTACATCGACAACGCCCAATCGCAGATTATCTGCAATAAAGACGGCCAAACTTTTGAATTAGGCTGGAATTTTATTTATACCTTCAGCGACAAACTGGATTCTTTTAACGATACCAAGGCTCGAAAACTTTGCGAATACAAGATTATTAAAGATTATAGTAACACTTATCAAACCCCAGCAATAAGAAACTATGATTTCAGGCCAAAATATATTCAAGAATCGAGCTGGCCTGAGGCGATTTTTATGTTTTTTGCGACGTTATTATTTGGAGCATTAATAATTGAATTAACCAACAACACCCTCAAGGTGCGAAAATCATCAAGTACGCACCCTGAGGCTGAAAAAATAACTAAAATTTCGTTGCCGAGTTTTCTGTTATTCTTTACTTCTATCTTTTTTGCCTCTCTCCTATTTTTTTTCCTCTTTAAAAAACCTGCTGCCATGATCTACTGTAAAAGACAAGTGGCTCGAAAAGTCAACAACTTCAAACGAATTATCTTCAAATATGGGATCATCCCAATCCCCGAAGAAGATGAGCATATAAAAAGTATTCTTCCAGATCTCTATGAATCTTGTCTAGCAAAGCAAGGATTCCTAAATTAAAATAACCATTATTATGGCAAAACTTCTTGGGTTAGCTAATGAAACTCTTTTTCTTACTAACCTATTTATCTATACCTACAAGATACTTTTGAAGATACTTAATCGCCTCTTTCCTCCTGTTATAAATACAGATTTTTTCCCGCGGGAGTTGTTCTCGCCCGAGCCGTTTGAAATTCCCTTATATCTGATACTGGCAACAGTCTGGGTAATTATTATTCTCTCAAAATCTCTTAACTTATTTACACTTAGAACGGGTCCAAAACGATGGATATATTTCCTAGTCCTTTTACTTGCGTTTTTTTTAAATATCGGTTCCTATCCGATGAAGAATAGCGCAGAATTCATCAAATCTCCAGTTGATCCGATGAGCTCGCTTATAATTCTCATCATTTACTTAATTATTATTTTGGCAATAATTGCAATAGTTTATCATCTTAAGAAACTGAAAATCATATTGTTTTTATTGATTTTAGCCGTTCTTGCCTTATTTACAGTCGAACCTGGATTTCCGTCTAATCCCCATGATGCCAGTTTTTTTTTAGGACCAATCTTTGAAATTTCCCAGGGAAAGACGATTTTTACCACAACCTCCTCACAGTATGGTTTCCTATCAGTTCTGATTTTAGGCGCTCTCACAAACCTTCGTCTTTTTAATCCCTTTTATCTGCCTTTGTTAACCTGGTTTCTTTATATCATAGAGTACTTTCTTTGTTTTTACATCATCTATAAAGCCAGTCGGTCTATAGTTTTTAGCCTAATTGGGCTTTTTTCTATTTTGACTATAAATTATTTCTCCCTTTACCACCTAGCAAATACGTTACCTCAGATTGGCCCTCTGCGTTGGTTACCTCTCATTTTATCGCTCTTTCTTATACAAAGATTTAAAACTATTACAAATGGAAAGCTTATTTTAATACTTTCACTTTTATCTCTTTGGAATGTCGAAGCCGGAGTAGCTCTTTTATTGAGCTATGCTTCTACACTTTTATTATTGACCATTACTGGATATATCAAGAAAAAAAAGTTAATTTTATCTTTTATACTTCTCTTTACCGATATTTTAATCAGCTTGACGCTCTTAAACTTCATTCACTTAGTCTCAGGCAGACAAACAATAGACTTTATTGCTGCCTTTACCAGGTTGAGAGAATTTGCTGTCGCCGGAGTTGCTATGATTCCTCTACCCTGGCGAACCCACTTTTGGTTTGTGCTTTTGGTCTATTTTGCAACAATAATATATGTATTTAGAAATACAAAACAGATGGTAGATGATAGAGGATGGAAGATAGATAATGAAGTTAGAAAGTCGAGGATAGATAAATTCAATCTTCTATCTTCAATCTTCAAATCTCCACCTTCTATCTTCTATCATCCATCGTCTATTCTTTTATTCTCTGCCAATCTATCTCTTTTTGCTTCCGTCTACTATATAGGAAGAAGCCATCCTCACAATCTCTTCCACATCTCAATCTTTTTCCTACTGAACACCTTTCTTTTCTTTAATGAGTTTCTTAAAAATAATCCAAAAAAAACTCTATTAACTACTATCTACTTACTACTAATTACTTTCTTTATTGTCTATCCTGCCTATAATCGAAAACAGGCGCTATCTACTATGATTTTGAGAAATTTTGTTGAATTGAAAAAAGCTGACATCTTCAAACCTAGACTGGAAAAAACAGTAAAACAATACTATTTAACTGAGTCTTTCCTAATTAAGAAAAATCTAACCGATGAGGAAATACTCATTCTAAGTGTCGACGAAACCTATCTTTTTTATCTTGTAGGTAAAAAAAATCTACTACTAGACAATCCTCAATCTGGTATGGCAACTGCCTCAAAAGCAGATTTAAAATTGGCCCTAAAGAGAGCGCTTGAAATCTGTCCGCAAAAATTAGCCGCAAGCTGTAATCTATTTGGCCAATGCTCTGAATACCCAACTCTCAACTACGAAGCAGAAGCGATCAACATTCAAAAAATTTTGCTAGAAACGCTTGAAAAAAGCTGTAAAGTGAAATACAAACCCTCCCAATGCAGTCAAAAATTATGTATTGCCACAAGCAAAATAATACCTTGAAGATTTATTGACAAATTACTTTTGCTGGATAAATGGTTTCTGGAGATACTTGGCATTTCTGTGACGGACAAAACTGGCAAGGATTTTCGTCTTGGCCGACGCAGCGGCCAAAACCTTGATTTGGGTAGCTGTAACAAGATTCATCGTTGTCACAAGCATTAAAAGCATCACAGGCGCCTTCGTTAGCGGCAGTGCGGGGTGTTTTCTGACATGTCTCTTGTCCATTTATTGTCACTGTCCCGCACCAATACTGAGAGTTGTCTGGCATAACTTCGGGACAATTATTCCGACTTCCTAGCTCAACACATTCGTCCCCACACCAGTTACAATATATACTCTTATCATCAGGAGAACTAGTTACAACTACCGTGCTATCATCTGGACTAACTATATTTGAATCTGGTCGTTGGGGTGGGGTTACTTGTGGAAGATCTGTAGGAATAGAGGGAATATAGGGAGAAATAACTATGCCCAATATTAGAGAGGCTGCTGCAATCAAGATTACATAAGCGATCGGTATAGATTTGTTCATTAGTCTATTATTGCTTGAATTCAATAATAAGTCAAGAAGTATTTACTACATCCTAGTTTGGGTAATAAACGAAAGTACAACTTAAAGGTCTATTGGTACAAGTCAATTTACACCTTTTTACACCTTAAAGGTGCAACCTAGATTGATTCAATAAGGTAAAGGCCCTTGTTTTTAGCCAGTATCTTGCTACTTCTTTCATGAGGCGGAAAATTGTTTTTAAGTTAGATGTTGAAAGTCCTCCATGACGAGTATAATCAAAAACTGGAACCTCAACTACAGGTAAGCGAAGCTTTTTGGCTTTCTCCAGAAGTTCCAGGTCAATCATGCTATCGGTAAATTTAAGTTTAAGTTTCTCATAAGTTTGGCGGCTGAAAATATTCGGATTACCGTTTATGTCTCTATTGGAAATCAGAAAGATAATACGACAAAAAATGTTGTAGAGGAGAGACCCCCATCTTCTTTTTTCGTTTTCTCTATTCATCCTTACTCCATGAACAATTACGCCATCATCAACTAAAAAATGTTTTAAAGACCTCATCAGATCAGGCAGATGAATGCGTGCGCAGTTTAGATAACACAAATATTTCCCTTTGGCTCTCCTTAGCCCGTGTAAAATCCCCAGTCCATAGCCACAACCTTTAAGCTCGTAGGCGGAAACATTTGCAAACTCCCTGGCAGCTTTTTTGCAGGCCTCAAAGCTATTATCTCTGGTGCAGTTAACAACGGCAATTAGTTCAAAAGAAATTTTTTGCTTGCTCAACGTATGATGATATGAGCGAATCACCTTCTCAATATGATCTACCTGATTCATCACGGGAAAGACAATAGAGAAGTCTGGATTTTTATTCATAGTTAATATCGCCTTCCCGCTTTTAAGCTGGGATCGGTTAAGATATAATGGGTAAAAAATTTTCTTTGCGGATCTATTATAGCTACGATCGCCTCGCCTTTATTTGGATAAAGTCCGTTTTGCAATTCTTCTGGCTCAGGGATTTTACCAGCTATATGGTGTTGTATCCAGGCAGCGATAGGATCTCCGTGCGAGATCAAAATGCCCGTTTCTCCAATTCCCAGATTTTTTACCATTTCCCTAAAAGTTTTATCAATTCTAGCAACAAGATGGTCCAATTTTTCATGTTTATACTTATCCCATCTATGAGTGTATGTATTTGAACTTCCTCCCATTGCCTTAAATACATCCATGTTTATTCCTTCAAGATACCCACCAGGGGCATAGACGTCATCCAGATTGTCTATCGAGATCGCTGGGATATCCCTCATACCTAGTCCTTTCATCATCTCATCCTTCGACTCTACCGCTCTCGTTGACGGACTATGGGAAACATGAGAGACTCTGAATTTTCTTTTTTTGATTAATTTTCCCAAAACTTTCATCTGGCCCCTGCCATAGCCGCTTAAGTGAATTATATCTTCCGGCTTCATTACAGAATCACGGTTATAGACAATATTTTTTGGATTCTCAAGTTCTCCATGGCGAGAGACAATGACAAACTTTGGGCCATAATCTGTCAAACTTTTTAAGATCTGATCAAAATTTATTCCAATTTCGCTCAACCACTTTATAGTATTTTTTACAATCGATTCTTGAAGCAAGTCATATTCAGGTTTCCAGTTAGGATTACCCCCATATCTACTTTTCTCAGTTTTTAGATACTTAGATAACGATTTCAGATCGAATAATTTTCCTTTTTCATCCCTTTTGCCAAAATTATCTGCCAGATTTACTATCCGTTGCGAAGGCGTTAAAGACTCAAATAATGAGTCGGTACTCTTACGATTTGTTGCTGCTTTTATAAATTTATCGATAGGTAAAAGCATCTCAATTATGGGTTTTGCTATTCCAAATTCTGTTAAGAGTTTGATATCAATTAGTTCGTCTTTTAAATATGCCTGCGGGTCAACCAATCTCCCAATCTCATGTAACCACAGCAAAAATTCTATTTCATCTCTCCTCACATCTAACTCATTACTTTTATCTTTTAGTTTGTCCGCAATTCTTCTTCCCAATTCAGGCGCAATCATCACATGTACAAAATAGCTGGCAAAAACTTCCGGATTTGTAGTTGTGATAGCCTTTATTAACAACCGTTTAACAATCTCAATATCAGATTGAGTAACTTTCCCTGTCCTAACGGCGTTACTTCGAGAAAACATTTGTTTTCCTAGTATTTTAATGAGTAAATACTTTCCAATTTTACTCGCCATAATCCAATAGTTTAGCAGAAACAAAATTTCGTTTTTTCTCGAACTCCATTCAATTCGGGATTGACAAGAAGAAGAAATAGAAGAAGTAAAATTTTTTTAATGTTAGACAATTCTTTTTAATCCTGCTTCTAAATCCGTCTTTGCTTTCCAGCCGAAAACCTTTCTGATTTTTTTCGGATTACCGTACCAATCCTTAAGATCCCAGTCGCGATTTTTCATCGTTCCAAATTGTGGTTCTTGTTTAATTTTGAAAATCTTCTTTGCCAGATAGGCTAATTCTTTAATGGTTATTTTTTTACCAGAACAAACATTAAATGCTTCACCCCGGATGTCATTTCGAGGGAACGAAGTGACCGAGAAATCTAGCGAAGCGTTCTTTGCGATCCGACGTGACGTCGAATCTAGATCTCTCGCTTTCGTTCGAGATGACAATAAGGCGGATAGTTTATCCGCTGCTATAATCATTGCTTCGATAATATCATCAACATAAACAAAATCCCGTGAAATATTCGGATCAACAAATTGAGGTAGTCTGCCTTTTTTTGCTTCCCGAATTATTGTCGGTATCAATCGATTCGGCTCCTCCCAAGGACCATAAACCGAATAAAGCCGCAGATGAACCACAGGTAACTTCTCTATTTTTCCGTAATACTTTAGAAGATAATAATCTGCTGTTTTAGAAACAGCATAGTGGCTGTTTGGAGTTAGTTCGGCCTCCTCTGATGGTGCAGCGCAATTAAATCCGTACTCCGACTGTGAGCCGGCATGCAAATATGCAGAAAATCCACGCTTTTTTAATTCCTCCATTAGTATATAGGTTGAATTAAAATTCGTCTGATAGATCCTGTCTAAATTTTTCTGAGTAGAGTAGGCTCCAAAAGCAGCGAGATTGAATATTGTCTTTGGCCTGATACGGGAAATAATTCGTTTAACCTCTCCCCCATTAAGCAGATCACATTTAACGACGTTTTGTGGGGGAGTGGTTAATTTTTTTAGTCTCCAGTTTTTTTTCGGATCGGAAAAAACGCCAAAAACGTCTTTTCGGTAATGTAATATTTTTTGTAGTAAATTGAACCCCACAAAGCCTCCAGCACCAAAAATCGCTATCGGTCCTGCTATTTGACTTATCTTATCTTGTAAGTTTCTCATTGTTGTATCTTTCTGATTCTCCTATTCTCCACTTTAAAAACTATGATAGGGAAGGGTTTAAACTAAACTTTCTATTACTTTTTTAATACTCTCTTTATCCAACCCGCTTTCCTTTAAATAAAAATCGCGGCTACCGTATCGCTGAGAAATGTAGCCTTTGGCATAGAGATGAACAAAGTGTTTAAAAGATATTTTATTTTCCCTAAGAATGTGGTTAAAATGATGGCCCAATCCACCTGTCTGAACATGTTCCTCGATAACGCAGACTGTTTTCGTCTTTCTAATTGATTGCAAAAGTTCTATTGGAATACGCAGCGGAAATTCGGAAACTAGCCAAACATCGACTATTTCTTTAGGAAATTTTATGATGGCTGGAATTACTCTGTTTATAATTGAACCAAGGACCACCACCGTCAATTTTTTCCCTTTGCTTAGTCGTCTCACACCAGAATATGACGATAAAGAAAAATCCAGCTTCTCTGCTTTAGTTAAACGCAAATAGGCGGGAAAGTTTTCCTTAGACATTTTATGGACAATGCCTTCCAGATCTTCAGAGAAACCGGGTGTATAAATCTTTATGTGTGGCAAAGTCATCATCAAGGCAACATCATTCAAAACGTGGTGGGTGGGCCCGGCTATTGCGTAATCATATCCTCCTCCCAAACCTACCATCTTTACATTGTAATTGTGAAGGCAGATGTCATTTCTAATTTCCTCTAATACCTTAATCGTGACAAAAGGTGCTATGCTATAAATCCAAGGCTTAAATCCTACATAAGCCATACCAGCTGCAGCTGTAACCATATTATGTTCAGCCACACCGGCGTTGATAAATCTATCTCCCAATTCTTCTCTCAATGGCTCAAAAAGATGGGCTCCCAAATCGCCCGTCATCAGAATAATCTTATTATCTTTTTTGGCTTGTTTTAGTAAAATCTCGGCAAATTTATAGCGCACTGATTTAATTTAAAATTATAAATTCTCAATTTTCAATCAATTTTTAATATTTGAATATTTTAATTTTTAAATTCATTTCAAATTGTAAATTTCAAATTGAAAATTCTTAGAGTCTTTTTATATCTTCCAATGCTTGCTTGTAACTTTCTCCCACCATAGCAGTGTAATTAGACTCTACCTTTCCCTCAATCGCTCTTATCCCTTTTCCCCGAATGGTGTTACAAATAATCATATTAGGCTTACTGCTTTTAATTTTTTTCATCCTGGAAAATGCTCCTTCAATCTGACTCAAATTATGACCGTCGCAAACAATAACATTAAAACCAAATGCCTTCCATTTGCTCACAGATGCCGCATCACCTAGAACATCTTTGGTTTTTCCAAAAGCTTGCAATCGATTCCTATCTATCAAGGCGGTTAGATTAGATAACTTATGACTGCTGGCAAATTGAGCTGCTTCCCACACCGCGCCTTCGTTGCATTCCCCATCAGACATCAGGCAATAAACTCGTCGCAAAGCGCCAGATACCACCGCGTAGGTGGAATTCGTGGCCTTAAGAAACTTAAAAGCTTTTGCTATTCCTACTGCAAATGATAAACCGTGTCCAAGACTTCCGGTAGCTACAGGGATGTCATTTGGCCTGGTTGAAGGAGTATGTATACCAAATTCTGTCCCTTCCGAAAAGTAGGTATCCAAATCTTTATTAGATATTTTCTTAAGATAATTTAAAACGACATACAAAGCTAAAGATGCGTGTCCTTTGGAAAGAATAAACTTATCTTGCGGTTTCATCTCGTAAATCAAAGTCTGGATGAGAATATCAATACATGACATGCAGCTCCCGATATGAGGATGGGCGGTTGGGGTTTTAGAGGCAAGCTTTATAATTTTTTCCCGTAAATCTATTCTCAATTGATTTTTGGCTTTTACGCTCATAAAAAGATGGTAATATATTAACACAAAATCAAAAAATGATTACCCAAACTTGTGCTATCTGCGAAAAAAATAATTTTATTGTTCTCTACCCCGAGAACTTCAATATTAAAAAAATTAATTCCCGCGTATTTTCCGCCAGACGCTTACCTGACCGGATTCACTACCGGATGGTCAAATGTAAAAACTGCCATTTAATCTACTCCAATCCGATTCTAGAGTATGAAAAGATCGAAAATCTTTATAAAAAGAGCTTTACCTCCTATGATGAGCATCTGGAAAATTTGAAAGTAACTTACGGGTTTTATTTAAAACAACTGAAAGAAAAATATCAAAAACAGATGATAGAAAATCAATCTTCTACCCTCCAACCTCAAAATCTATCCTCTATCATCCATTCTCCATCGTCAAGATTATTAGAGATTGGCTGCGGCAACGGCTTTTTTTTGGAGGAAGCAAAAAAACAAGGCTACGAAGTCTATGGCGTTGAACCAGGACAACCATCAGTTGATAAAGCCACGCCGGAAATTAAAAAAAATATTATTGTCGACATCTTTAAATCCGGTCAATTCAAAAATAATTTCTTTGATGTCATCTGTTGTTTCCAGACCTTCGATCATATACCTAATCCTAACGAGTTGCTTACGCAATGTTACAAAATATTAAAAAAAGCTGGCCTAATGTTATTCCTAAACCATAACATTGGTGCTTGGCAAAATAAACTGATGGGCAAAAAAAGCCCAATCATAGACATAGAACATACCTATCTTTTCGATCAAACGACGATGAGAAAAATTTTTGAAAAACACCATTTTAAAGTTCTTGAGGTCAGATCCTCCTTCAACATCCATCACACTTCGTACTGGTTACATCTTTTACCTATCCCCAACTTTATAAAAATTCCCTTAATTAAGGTGCTTGACTTGACGGGTTTGGGAAAAATTAAAATCAAAATCTATCCAGGAAACTTAGTATTATTTGCAAAAAGATAATGAAACGCCATATTCCTGCAACTGCCTTTTTTATTGTTCTTTTAATTTTTATCTTCTCCTCTTACAAAGACTACGGTATTGCTTGGGATGAGAAAGTCTATATCGAAACCGGCAGACATTATCTGATTAAAATATTTGATTTATTCGGAATTAGTCATAATCTGAAAGAAACTAAACCATTTTTGCATGGCGGAGTTCATATCAAAACTCATGGGGTTTTTTTTGACATTGTTGTGATACTTACTTCATTATTTTTTAAAAATTTCAACTTGGAACTTTATCATCTCATCAAAGCCCTATACTCGTCGTTTATCTTCCTTTTTCTTTATTTGATAGTTGCAAAACTTCTAAACCAAAGACTTGCTTTAATGTCTCTTATCTTCCTACTGCTTTTTCCGCGCTTTACCAGTGACATTTTCTTTAACTCGATTGATATCCCAACCACTTTATTTTTTACCATAGCCCTTTACTACTTCTTCTACTTTATCGATAGTAAACAGAATTTCCTGAAACAAATCTTTTTCGGTTTACTGATGGCATTAATTATTAACCAAAGAGCTATTTTTTGGTATTTTATGATTTTAAATCTATTGTTTCTTTTCGTTTTAAGGCCCGAAAAGAACAAAAAGAATCTAAAACAACTATTAACCCAAAGTTTTGTAATTCTTGCCTCGACAATTTTTTTTATGCACCTTACTCATCCCTATTTATTTGCTCACCCAGTCGTTGGAATTTACGATATCATAAGAGAAGCCAGCAAAGGTTTTCCTTTCGGTGCCGCAGTTCTATTTGAAGGTAAATGGTATCAAGCAGGCTACAATCCTCTTCCTTGGTATTACCTTCCAAAATCTATACTCATCACTAGCCCTTTAATAACCTTGATTTTATTTTTCTTAGGAAGTCTTAAAATAGTGAAAAATTTGCTGCGACCGCAGCAATCTAGTAATAAGCAATATGAATTATTGTATCTATTATCTATTTTCTCTGTTCCCTTCCTTTTAGTCTTCTTTCTTAGACCGATCCTCTACGATTCTTGGCGACAATTTTTATTTCTCACTATACCGATGATCATCATTGCGATGTCTGGATTAGACTTCATAATTAAAAATTCAAATTTCAAAGCTCAAATGTCAAATCAAATCCAAAGTCCAAATGTCAAAAAAGAATATAAAAAAAGTCTTGGATTTTGGATTTTGAAATTGATTTGGAATTTGAAATTTGTCATTTGTATTTTAATCATAATTAACCTGTTCTTAGTCGCAAAACAAATGATCCTTCTTCATCCCTATGAATACCTCTATTACAACTCTCTGGTTGGTAGTCTTAGGGGAGCTTCTGGAAAATATGAGACTGATTATTGGGGCCTAGGTTACAAAGAGGCAGTCTTGTGGTTTAACCAAAACCTAAATGACCCAAAAAAACAGTATAAAATCTTTGTCGAAGGCGATCCACTCTCATCTTACTATTACTTTAAACCTAATATGCGACTAACTGCTGATTTACCAAGTGCTGATTACCTATTTACCTTCACCCGCTGGAATTTCCATATTCGTCACCCTGGAAAGACGATTTATACGGTTGAGAAAGAAGGAGTTCCTTTGATTTTTATAAAAAAAGTCGTGAATTAAATATTGCAGCATTTAAAATGCTACTTTGTTATAATTGCTTTACCGTGATCGTTGACAATCTCCATTTTTTTTGCCTGCTTCCATAAATTCTCAAATAGCTGTTTTTGCATTTCGGCAAGTTGTCGGTTATACATCTCAAAACAAAAAATGTCACCATCCTCAAGATAATGACAGGCAGTATAAACATCATTATAGATAAAGATGTCTGCTTGGATCTTCAATATTGAAGAAGGAATATGGCGAATTTGCCACCACTGGGAAACCATTTCGCTAACTTCTGTAAATGATTCAATTATTTTTCTATTGGTAATCGTCCTCGTCATTATCTTTTTCTCAACTAATTGCCGTCTGAGTTTTTCAGCTTCCCGTTTGGGTAAATAGGCATTAGCTGTAGCTACCTCAAAGCTAGCGAATTCCATCTTGGCTCGGAGTAAATTCCAATTTACTTGAGATAAACCATTTTTTCCCCGGTAATAAATAATTTGTGATCCCGGTTGAGCAACACCTAATCTACTTTTTAATGTGGCCAAAATCTGGGGAAGAGATTTCCGCAAAACAGCCACCTCTCCTTCCTTGCGAAATAAAAGTATGTCCAGTTGGGAGGGATCGTTGGCAACAAATTTAAATCCTGCACTATCTACCCGTTGCACAGCTAATTGCTTCTCGATTAATTTGTCCAATAAACGATACACTTTTGTGCGGCCAAGATGTAAATGACGGCTGACAGATAAAGCGGTAGTGATTCTTTTTTCTACTAAATAAAGGTATATTCGCGCTTCTTCCTGACTTAAGCCGAATGGCTCAAGTAGTCCTGGTAAATTGTCTGTCTGAATGGACATCTATTGTATTATAGACAAATAGAAGTTTATAATCAAACCAATATGATAGATAGAGCTAATAATAGGGCTAAAGGAATTATTTTTATCTTAATTTCTGCGTTTTTCTATGGCAGTTATGGCATCTGGTCAAGAATTATGTCGTCTGCGTTTGACGAGTTTTCCCAGGCCTGGACGCGTGGCTTAATACTGATCTTAGTCACCTTGTTGATCAACTTAAAATTCAAAATATTCAGACCAATTAAACGTCAAGATCTACCGTGGTTTATCATCATTGCTTTGGCTGGCGGGTTAAACCAAGCGCCATATTTTTTTGGTTTTAAATACTTAAATATAGGCACGGCTACTCTTCTTTTTTATGCAGCTTTAGTTATCGGAGGATTTCTGATTGGTAAACTAGCATTTAAGGAGCAGCTTTCTACTGTTAAAATTTTTAGTCTCATCCTAGCGATTATTGGAATCGGGGTTGTCTATAAATTAACACTTAGACCAGACCAATTTTTAGCAGCTGCTTTGACTATTACCGCTGGATTAATGGGAGCTTGTTCAGCTGTACTACCGAAAAAATTATCAGGACAATACGAGGAGTTGCAGATTATGTCTGGATACTTTATCGTCATGGTCGTTGCCAACAGTATTTTAGCTCTAGTTGTAAACGACTCGCTACCTCGACTCAATCAACTTTCTGTTTGGGGGGCTCAACTTGGTTATGCAACGGCTATGCTGTTAGCTAACTGGTCTGTTATTGAAGGTTTCAAACATATTGAGGCGAGTGTCGGAAGTTTGGTAGGATTGGCGGAAATTTTGTTTGGAATTAGTTTTGGGATAATATTATTCGGTGAAGTGCTATCTGCCGGGACCCTTTTTGGTAGCGGTTTAATCATCATCTCGGTTATCTTGCCTAATTTAGTCACTCATAAGAATGGTTGAAAGAGATGGCGTTCCTTTGGTTATTATTAAAAAGCTTTAGTTTTTCGTTGATTTATTTGTCCAAGATTGATAAAATGTTAATCTAAGTAAATCTTTTTGGGCCCGTAGCTCAACTGGCAGAGCAGCAGCCTTTTAAGCTGTTTGTTGAGAGTTCGAGTCTCTCCGGGCTCACATTAGAGCTTCACAACGATACGAAGTGAGTTGATGAAACTCTTATGTTCCTCCGTAGTCCCGATTCAATCGGGACGAAGGGGGACAAACTTCAAAATTTCAGAGACAGAGAAAAATCTTCTTAAAATTGAAGCTAAAAGTGTTCCAGTCCTGCTTGACTGATATATAATAAATTGATGACACAATCTCTCATTTCAGAACCACAGGGAATGGAAGCGGTAATCAAGTATCAACAAGCAGGTAAGCAAACACAACTTACTCCTGAAATACAACAGGTAGCGTCTACTTATCAAGGAACTGTGTTAGATAAGACAAAACAGATTCTCGCATACTTAAAATCTATGAGAGCAACACGTTTTGACGAATCAATTTTTAGGAAGAGAACTGCAGGACAAATACTAAAAGACGGCTTTGTTACTGGTTGCACTGATTCTGACTTAGTCTTTGTTGCTCTTGCAAGAGCAAATGGATTATCTGCCAAATATGTTGAAACAATAGATGAATCTTGGTTGCAAAAAGGTGGTGGTTCAATTCAAGGTCATCAATACGCAGAAGTTTATGATGAAGAACAAAAAAGATGGTTTTGGGTTGACCCTATGGGGATGAGAATTGATATTCAACCGCCTTTAAAGGAAGGAAGAGTTATATATGACGTTGGTCTTGATAGTTGGGATATTGGAATTACTGATTTTGACTCACTGAAACAAAAATTTGAAGAATTTAGAACTAACTGGCTAGAAACTAATAAGACTTAATTCAAGGATATTTGTAGTTGGTTGAAAGTCTGGTAGATTCTATACAAATAAGCCTCAAGAGAGTTCCATTCTGGGAGCTTTGGACTCACCTATTCAACAAATCGAATGAATTTCTCCAGCAATTTTTTCTACACCCAAATTTGGCAATAAAAATATTTTTAGTAAAATATAATCGATGACCCAACCCATTTATGAAAAAGGAACGATCAAGGTAGTATGGATAAAAGATGATTCCGGCAGAATCTACTCCAAGATGTTTAATCAAGTGGAAAAAGCCAGGAAATTTGCCGAACCCAAAAAAGACTACATCATCTTTGCTCTAGTTAAACAGAAAAACATGGAAGACTTTGAATGGAAAATCCTCCCCTTAGGTAAATATCGTCTCTACCAACTGGCAGTACGTCTTTATCGAAAGTATGGTAATAAGTTAATAAAGTTATTGAAATTATAAACTTTAAGAGATGTCTGATGCTCTTATCCTTAATCTTTTTATCTTTCTTTTTTTTGTCTTTACTGTTTTAGAAAATTATTACAAACCGAAGCTTAGTAAGATAGAAAAAATTGGTCGCCAAATATCTCCTGTAGTTCTTTTTTTGCTTATCGTTATTGGGACCACCTTTGTTATCTATTTTCTGATATATGGTCCAAGGCAATTCGTCAGCCTGTATCTTAAGTTCCTATTAAGCGCTTTGGTACTAAGCCACGCTCTATGGATTTCTTTAAAGAAAAACTTCTTAACCAAGCTCATATTTTTAGTAGCCTCGCTTATTTTTATTGCCACGCGTTTCATTTATCCCTCAACATTCAACCACAATCTATTAATCCTAGCGGCAGTTATCTGGCTTGCGCCTTTTTTTACTTATCTAAACCTCATGACTAAGAAAAGATTCTTGATTATTAGTGGTTTGTGGTTCCTCTACGATATTATTTTCGTCTGGCTAACTCCGTTGGCCCAAGGAGTCATCTCAACAACCAAGATAATTGACTTTTCTCTTGCTCTAACTTCAGGAAAAAGTTCGATTGGAATAGCCGATCTTTTCTGGGCCGGATTTCTTTTATCTCTTTTAAAGAAAACCAGGTCAAAATTTATTGCCATTTTTATTCTAATTGGGAGTAATTTTATGCTTGAGTTTTATGCCAGAAATATTAGTCGAATTTCTCTTTTTCCCTTATTGGTTTTATGGGTACCTCTTGGAATTCTCATTATTTTCTATGAAAAGCAAACAAATCCAGGTCGTCTGCTTTGACATGTGTATGTTAAGAATTCTCATTTATAAAGTTCGCTATGTGTCCCTAACATCTCAAACACGACTACTTTTCTTTCCAATTCTTTATACTCCGAAAATATTGCTCTCCAATCACCTGTAATATTTATACTCTTATATCCTTTTAAATTTCCTATTAAAGAATGATGATTAAGTTGAGGATGAAACTGGTCTTGGATAAAAAGGGCAAGTCTTTTCCTAAAAGCAATTTTAATTGACAGAGATGATTTCTTGAGCTGTTTTAAGAATTTTGCTGAATAATCAATCCTTATGTCTGGATTTTCTCTCATTATCTATCATTTTATCTAAAAAACGTAAGGCTTTCTCTGGCTTAGTGAAAGATATAGCTCTTCCGGCTTTAATATCTTCCTTGGATTCTTTCAAAGCCTGCAAAAGATATTCTGTTGGCTCTTCTTTGGCGGTAAAAACTATCGTTTTTGTCTGGATAAAATGCTTTAGGAGTCTATTAATAACAGCACTAAGACTCAAGCCAAGCTCTTCAGCTAAACTTTGGGCTTTTTTTTTGATGAGAGGATTTACTTTAATATTTATCACTGCTGTATTCATATACACAAAGTATATAAAAAGTGTAGACATTTGTCAACAAGTTAATTTTTGTATAATCTTCACATGAACCAAAATAAAATCCAAGCCGTCTGCTTTGACATGTGGGGAACGCTTTGTAAAGGTTATCAAGAAAGATTGTTTTTTGTAAGAATTGCAATATCGTCCTTTTGCTTACCGCTTTGCTGGATTACCTTTGTTAAATTTTTAACAAAATATTTTGAACTTTCATTTTTCAGCGAATAGGTAAAATTATTAAAAGATTTAGGATCAAAAACATCCTCAAAACCGTCGGAGGCTAGAAAGATTGGCGTAGCATTTCCAGTGATGAGGATGTCTGCTTGACATTTATATAACTTTGGGTCTAGTTTCTTAAGCTCTCCCAGACCAAAAAATCTTGAAACATCGCTTGGGTAGACCTTTGGATCAAGACTATAATCTCCAATCTCTTTAGGCCTAACCCATTTCTTTCCATCCCAAAGCAGAACTACCACACTTCCTACTGTAACTATTAGTTCGTAATTGGCAAAACCGAACATAAAAACTCCAACGCAACTTGCATGGGTAGGATATAGCTTTAGAACCTTATTGTCCATCGCTTTACACGCGTTATTAACCCTTAATTCTAGGACTTTCTCTTTCTTTCTTAAAAAAGTTTTAGGAAATTTATCGGCTACAAATTGAGCAACTGCTCTACCTGGGACATCGCCTTCTAAATACTTTTGATTATTCCATCCATCAACAACACTCACTACAAATTTACAATCTTTTTCTTGCTCTGAAAAATAGACAGTATCTTGATTCCGCTTAAAAGGGATCTTGGCAAATGATATATCATACTTTTTTATAAATGTGATCATGTCTCAAGATATTGTATAATCTCAACATCTCTTATGCAAAATAAGGTAATTCTGTCTATTATAATCCCCACACACAACAGCCAAAACACTATCACTAACCTTCTTATCTCTATCCATACGACTCAATTTAAATATTTTAAAAATATAGAAGTGATAATTGTTGACGATGATTCTTCAGATAAAACCAGAAACCTTGTCAGAAAATTAGTGGAAAAACTCAAATACAAGCTTATTCTCTACCCGCTAAGAAAAAATCTTGGTCCAGCAAAGGCTAGAAATTACGGTGTGAAAAAAGCCAAAGGTAAATATGTACTTTTTCTCGATTCCGATGTTGTCCTGGCAAAGTCAACGCTTCGATACGTTTATCAACTGGCAAAAGACGAAAAAGTAAAAGCCTTTACCGGTATCTGGCATTACCAACAGAAAACCGATAAGTTTTTCCCGAATTTTAAAGCCATGCGTGACTGGGTTTACTGGTTTATCGAGCGGGAAAAGTACGCCCGCTATTATCTTTTCTCTACCCGCATTGCTGGCATCGAAAAAAGACTATTTCAGACTATCGGCGGTTTTGACGAAACCTTTCCCGAGCCGACGGTAGAAGATATCGAATTAACCTACCGTATCGAAAAACAGGCAAAGATTAGGTTTTCACCCGAATTAATAGTCTATCACGAATTTGAAGATTTCTGGCCGATTGCCGCTAAATACTTTAAAAGAAGTCGTGATTGGATTCTTCTCTATCAAAAACGCCTTCGCTTTGACCCTGTTGCCACTTCAAAAAAAGAAGCTTTCAAAGCAACTCTCGCCGCCATGTTTGTTTTTTTTCTAATCTTAGGTTCTGCCAATAGACTTTTTTTCTATATTACGCTTCTTATCGCTTTACAGTTTACTAACCTTGAGTGGTACTTTTGGAGCTTTGTCTACAAACAAAAAGGTTCCTTATTCCTTATGAAAAGTATTATCTTTTCAGTTATTCTCTATCTTGTCATCGACCTAGGTTCTTTCTGGGGATTATTACTTTCAAAAATTAAGAAGAATTAGTAAACAAATTAATTTTCCAATAATTATATGTCATGCTGAATTTATTTCATCGCGTCAGACGCGATTTCAGCATCTGTATTTACTAAAATCAGATTCTGAATCAAGTTCAGGATGACTTCGATCAAATCGAAGTCACTTCAAAAAATTCAAAGGGTTTAAGAGAATCCCGCCAGACCTAATCTCAAAATGCAGATGTGTCCCAGTTGACCTTCCGGTTGAGCCCATCCTTCCGATCGATTGACCCTGAGTTACAGCTTGTCCAACCGAAACGCCCAAACTTGACATATGCGCATAAAGAGTCTGGTAGCCATTTGCGTGATCTACACTTATATAACAACCATATCCCCAGCTTAGGCATCCTGCATAAGTTACCGTTCCTGTGTCTGCTGCTAAAATAGAAGGCGCTGATCTGTTTTCTATATCCAGTGCCATATGGTACCAGACTGGGTATTGAGAGATTCCCCCTGACGTTGGCCAGATAAAGTTTGAGGTGCCTTTCACTCCTGCTTGAATCTGGGTGACTGTTCTTTGAGCGATATATTTTGGCTTTTCCTCTTCAATTACGCCCTCAGGGACATAAAGAACTTGTCCAGCAGTCAAAGCAAAGGTATCCAGATCGGCAAAATCATTAAAAGGAAAGTTGACAATCTTTTGCGCATCAGTACTATATTTTTTGGCTATCGTATATACATTTTCTCCGGAGGCTACTTTATGAACAACGCCTGTCACAGGAGGTATCTTCAAAATATCTCCGGGCTTTATGGTTTCGGTTTTTAAATTATTCGCCCACTTTATGGTATCGACAGAAATATCAAACTTTTTAGCAATTGAAGCAAGTGTATCTCCGCCCAAGACTTCATATTCGACTATTTCATCTCTGGGTTTGGCTGAAATAATTGTAGCTAACGAATTTTCATAGGGATTGTAGGAAATAACACCGGCACCGGTTGCATTGCCTTCTTGCTGTAATGAGCTCACAAATGGATTATTTTCAGCAATTGTTGGTCCACCTATTATCGCAGCCGCAACAAGTAAAAAAAAGGAGCTATTGAGAAAATAGGATGAATATTTTCCTCTTTTAATAACCAAAAGTGCGACTATTATGTCTTTAAGATGCTCAAATCGTCGCCCGAAGTTCATGAATCTGGATTTTGAATAGTCTTTAAGAAAGATTAAAAACTCTTTCAAATCTTGCATAAAGGGTAACCTTTATTTTAACATACTTGGCTTTTTTATTACAATACAACCATCGGGATAAATCTTTTCTTTATCTGATAAACCTTATAACCACATATCGATGATAAATTATTAATTTCACTCAAGAAATTATTGGATTGACGCTCAGATTTACTTCCGAATTTCTTTTTAAATTGATATTCGGCAAAATTAAGCTGAATCTTTCTGATATGTTTGTATTTACCGTAATTTTTTTTAAGTTTAGTATGATAAACTTGCCAAGCTTCATCTAAATAGTGTCTTGCCTCTTTTTCTCTTCCTAACAGACTGTTTGCCTGAGATATTCCTTTTAGACTAAAACACCACATATCATCTCTACCTTTGAATAATGTATCAATAAATTCATCTCGTACTCTTAAAAATTCTTTTGGTATGTTTAAAAATGCATACTCGTCGGCTAATCGCATAAAAACCACGCATTTTTCTTCAATATTTTTGATTAGTTTTAAAGCTAAAAGATCATGCTTTAAAGCCCGAAGATAATTTCCATAATGAAAGAATGTTCTTCCAATTAGCGCCTCAGAATTGCCTAAGAATTCTTTCTCTCCGGTAATTTCTCCTAATTTTTTAAACTCTCTGGCTATTTCTATAATCCGTCTTGAAATTTGGTTAAAAGGTAAAACATCCAATAGTATTACCTTTTCCTCTAAAAGGAGCTTGCCTTTAAGTATAAGTAGGTGTTTATTCACGTCGTTACTTTTTATAAGTAAACGATTATTGTTTAATTTTTCCTTCAATAAATCTATCATCTCTAGTGCCAACAATGGCGCATCGTAAGCCATTGCGTTACGTAAACTATCAACCGCTTCTATGGTACGATCGACAAATAAATCTTGCTTTAAATATTCAAAGTTCTCTCCTTGTCTTATACTCGACAAGATTTTGTAATTTAAGAGTTTAGTGTATTCTTTTCTTCTTTGGCCGTTTATTCTTAAAATCTGACAGAAGATTTGGAACTGGCGCAGATTGAGTAATCTTTCTCCTTGTAAAAACCTTGACAATACGCTCGAATCGATTTCTCTATACCCTAACTTCTCCCACATCTCAAGTGCAAGTTGATTCAGAGTCATTCCGTTGGAGAAGATAAGGCGGTTACCTTTTCGGCTGTAATATTTCTCTAGCTGTTTAGTTAAATTAGTCATCGTTTCTGATCTTAAATTCCCATTTTGTACTTTTAATTACAGTTTCCTTTTCTTCGTGTATTTTTAATATTTTTATAGGTTAAAAGCTAGAGGAACTTTGTGTACTCAATTTGTCCTGCTTCAATTAAATATTGATTGTATCTAAATAATTCAGTGAGTCTTTTGCTTTCTTTTTCTAAATTTCTTAGCGATTTATTATAAGTACCAAAGTGTTGATAGAATAGCTCTTCGGAATGATAAAGGGTTATTTTAGATTTGTTTTTAAAATTCCCTTCGCCATCTTTGATCTGTTTGTCGAATAGATCCCAAGTTTGTTGGAGATACTTTTGGGCTTTATCAAAATTCCTAACTACAATATATGTGCCCGATAAACCGCGGTAAACTGAAAATTTCTGATATATTTGACTGGTATAAAGAGTTTTTTCTATCTGTTCCTGCAGTTCAAGGATCTTGGAGTCTTCATTTAATATGGCGTAAGTTAACATCAGACGACCAATCACCCATTGAATTTCATTACAGTTTCTTAGATAATGCAAAGACTCTGAGTCATGCTTGAGAGCTTGTGAAAAAAGTTTTTGATGAAAACATATACGACCTCGTACAGCTTCGGCTCTACCTATAAATTCTCTATTATTTGTAATCTTAGCAATCCGCTCAAGTAGACTAGGGACGTATATAATTTCCGGTAAAGCTACATCACGATGCCGATACTCAAGTATTGTCCACACTTTTTTTATAAGAAGCCGTCCCCATAGATCATAAAGTTTTTTCAGGACTCTAGCCTTTTTTAATATTTTAATTTTTGATTTAAGGAAATCTTCGGTTTCATTCTCCCACCGGTAAGCTAGGTCGAGTGCGTCGTATAATCTTGCTTCTTCGATTTTATCTAAGATTTGCTCATATCCATCTGTCTGATAGATTATATCGTTGATAAAGTCCTCCTTTATATCAGCTTTTGATAAAACTTCACAACAATACTCTGTGTATAACCGTCGAAATTCGTTTGAAGTAAGTTTGAGAATTTCTGCAAAAACCTTTATTTGCTTAGAGGTGAACTTACGTTGATTCTTAATTACACGTGATAAAACGCTCGCATCGATTTCCCGGTACCCCAACTTTTCCCACATCTCAAGCGCAAGTTGATTCAGAGTCATCCCATTGGAGAAGACGAGGCGATTACCTTGACGTGTGTAATGCTTCCGGAGGGCTTTCGAGAGAGAATCTCTCATAGCCTCTTTATTTTACCATAATAGTCTAAAAATCCAAAATATTGACAGGCCTGTCAATGATTAAAAAATTCAAAGTTATTAAGATCTCCGCATGCTATACGGTTATGAAAGGGCTAGAGGCGGCCATCTGAATTTTGTTTCGCGTAACGACGGTGCCGTATATATCCGCATCAGAGACCGGGATACGGTCTCACTTCCGGTCGAAGAAAGGTTAAAGAATATTCAAACAGCCGCACAGGTAATACCCCGCGGTATTTTTCCTGACTTAATTTATATAGATAAAGCCAAATCCAGAGCTTTGATCAAAAAAGTCAAGGGTATTAATTTAGGCGTTCTGATACCGATGCTTGAATGTGCCGGAGAGATCGGACTTCTTGAACAGGTATATTACCAACTTGGCCGGTACATCAGAGTAGTCCATCAATTTCCCCATCCGAAAAATATTTCACCTGTCGATTATGCCTGTCGAATTGAAACACAGGTAAATTCCGATCTGTCTAAGCTATTGCATTTAAATAACAATCTGCCCCGAAAACTTAAATTCGATGACGGGCATTTGCACAACTTTGTTACTCTGGAAGTACTACCGGAAATAAAGCGCACAATTCTCTCATACCCGTGGATTGGGTGCAATCACGGAGACTTTTGGGAGTTTAACGCGATGGGCGAAATCAGCAACGACGGATTTATCATGTCGGCTCTGATAGATACCGAATTTTTCAAACCCGGCATACCGGAAGAGGATCTCGCCCAAAACCAGATGTGGGGAATTAAAAAAAGAACTTATCCAGATCAATGCAAAGCGGCATTTCAATCGGGTTATGGAGGAATTCTAAATAACGCCGGTATTGCAGCTTTTACAATTGTAAATGTCCTCGACTACCTAAGACCTGCCAGTCCACAGCTGGTCTATCAAGAACAAAACAAACCTTATCCCGACGGTGAATTTTTGACAACTCAGCTCAATGTCTTGCACGATAGATTAAAATAGTTCTAATATGTTTAGAACTTATTATGTACATGCATCCTATTCCTATTCACCGCTTGGTGTATTCCATTATATTAAGGCAGTAAAAGACCTTATTTTGGCCAGAATCGTCAATGCAATTAACATAACTTTTCATTTTCCTATTGAACTGGCGTTTCCTTCATCGATCAATACAAAGCGGGGAATCGTCTATATTAATTGGGTGGAATTTTGGGCAAAAAAATTAAAGGTAGTTGTTGTTTGGGAAAATATTTCACTTTTAAAAAAAACAGATTGGTCGCTTTTAGAGCAGTCTACATGGGAATATATACCTAAAAGAATAAACCTTTGCCTAGATACTGGTCACCTAATCCTGGGAGAAAAAAATCCCCGTAAAAGAATTTTGGAAATTATTAAAAAATATGGCAGAAGAATAAAACACCTTCACCTACATGAAAATGATCTAAAAAGAGATCTTCATTTACCTCCAGGAAAGATACTTAAGCCACTGTTTAATTTACTTATCAAAGGAAGAACGTGGATTATAGAACCTATATCTTAAATAGCTTTAACTATTCTATTAATCGCTACTTCAAAAGCAGCTCGTTTTAAATCGAGTCTTTTATAACTGTTAGCTTTATGCCAAACTGATTCAAAGGCTTTTGATATCATAACTTTAAGCTTTTTATTAACCTTGTCTTCGCTCCACTTCTGACCATGCATGTTTTGATACCACTCAAGGTAGGAGACAGTTACGCCGCCGCTATTGGCTAAAACGTCTGGGACGATGACGGTTCCCTTATTTGTCAGATATTCATAAGCTTCCTCTGTCACTGGACCGTTGGCCATTTCGATGATGATCTTAGCCTTAATTTTTTTCATATTATCTTTGTTTATTGCATTCTCTAGGGCTGCTGGGACCAATACGTCAACCGGAAGCTCTAACAGTCCTTCATTGGTTATAGTTTTACCAAAGCGAATATCACATACTGAGCCCTTACAGTAACATCCCGCCACTGTTCCTTTTTCTTTTTTGCAGTTCATCGTTGTCTCGGGATCAAGACCAGCATCAACTAAAACAGCGCCTTTTGAGTCCGATACCGCAACTAGCTTAAAACCTTCCACTGCTGCAATTTTAGCAAAATAGTAGCCTACATTACCGAAGCCTTGGACAGCTATAGTTATATTATTAGACGAGGAAACAAAATTTTCGACGCGAGTGGATGTTTGAGCAAAGGAGCGACGAAACGAACCCTTGGATTCCAAGGATGAGCGAGGAGCGACTGGTCCCGACGTACGTCGGGATGCGAGTTCACTTGCAAGAAAATTTTTGTTGACGAGTTTTTTTAACAGACTTTTCAAAATCGCCACTCCACCCCGTCCTGTAGCTTCCGTTCGCCCAAGCGATCCGCCAATCTCAACCGGTTTACCCGTAAATGTAGCCCTTAACCGATTTAGCGCATTCTTATTAATTCTGAGTTCTGAGTTCTGAATTCTGAATTTGATGTATTCATCAACCATCCAGGCCATAATCTTCGGATTTGTATTTACATCAGGAGCCGGAACATCAAATTCTGGGCCGATAAAAGGAGAAATCGCCCCAGCATAAGCTCGGGAAATCTGCTCAAGCTCCTTCTCGTTCATACTTTTGGGATCAAGGATTATCCCCCCTTTTCCCCCGCCATAGGGAAGACCGGCCACGGCGCATTTTATCGTCATCAAGGTCGCTAAAGCTTGCACCTCTTCGCGTGAAACATGTGGGTGAAATCTTATGCCACCTTTATAGGGACCCAGATTGTTATTATGCTGGATTCTAAAGGCTTTGTATATTTTGCCTCCAACTGACAGATTGATCTCATGGATTAGATTTGGCTCCAAGAGTCTTTTGACTTTTTCTTGAGAAAGACCCAAACTATTAGCTGTGTTGATGATAATTGCTTGAGCGCTCTCAAGCATTTTTTTACCTGTATCCATAATAATAGTTATTAGCTAATAGTTATCAGCTAAAATTTTTAATTCTCAAATTTTATCTTTTCCTAACTACTAACTTTTATCTACTTACTACTAAGCTCTAGCCACTTCTCTACCTCCAATGCGGCGGCTATTCCCGTCCCCACCGCGGTGCCGGCTTGTCTATAGACATAGTCTACACAATCCCCAGCAGCAAAAACACCCGGAACCGAAGTTGCCGAATGAAAATTTAGATCAAATTTGTTTTTTATTTCTTCTAATTTTGAATTTTCAATTGTAGTTTTGAATTTTGAGTTTTGAATTTTGAGTTTAGCCAACTCTAAAGAAAATCTTTCTGATGTAATAATATAGCCCTTAGAATCAAGTTGTAACTGACTAGCAAATATATCAGTATCCGGTCTGTGGCCTATGGCAATGAATAAACCATCTACTGGTATTTGCCCAACAACATAATCTTTTTCTATATCTATAACTTTCATTTTTAGAATTTGTGGAGTCGCCTCTTCTATTTCTTTTTTAGATTTCTGCAACAATATCTTATCTGATGGTTGAATTCTCAAAGCAATCTGTTCTACATTTTGAGCGCCTAGCACATCTGTAACTTCAGCATTATAAATTATGTGAATTTTTGGCTGTTTTTTTACCCGATCTTGCATAATTTTAGAAGCTCTAAATTCTCCCCTTCTGTGAATAATGTAGACAAATTTAGCAAATCTAGTTAATGTCAGCGCTTCCTCCATCGCCGTATCACCACCGCCTACCACAGCTACAATTTTATCCCTGAAGAAAAAACCGTCGCAGGTTGCACAAGCTGAGACTCCTTTACCTCGAAGACGTTGTTCATTCCTAAGTCCAAGCCAGAGGGCTTGGGCCCCTGTAGCAATAATCACCGTCTTTGCTTGATAACTTTTTTCAGCACTGCTTAGAGTAAAAGGTGACTGGTTAAATAGCACTTTTGTTATATTTTGATCTATTATACTGACACCGAATTTCTGAACGTGAGCCCTGTACATCTGAATAAGATCTGGCCCTAGTATTGACTCAAATCCCGGATAGTTTTCAACTTCAGATGTCAACATCAACTGGCCGCCAGGAGGAGAACCAGCAAAAAGCAAAGGCTTGAGATTTGCCCTAGCTGTATATAAAGCAGCAGCAAGACCAGCCGGACCACCGCCAATAATCACTACATTTTCTACCATATAAAATTAACAAGCTCCAACTTCCAAGAAACAAAAAAATTTCAATATTCAATTTTCAAAAACCTCTATAATTTGAGTTTTGAGTATTCTAATTTGAATTTTGTTTGGAATACTTGTTGGTTGGAATTTGGAATTTATAAGTTAATAGCTCTTCCCACAATCTCTCCCACTTTTCTTGCATCTTTGGGCGGCACATACTGACAGATATCTGATACCAAGATCTCTTTTGACATCCCATCAATTGCCTTCTTTACAGCCGAGATCTGTTGTAAAACTTCAGAGCAATCTCTATTGGTCTCAACCATCCGTTGAATTCCTTTTAACTGCCCAATCAGTCTATTAATTCTCTTTGTAACATCCATATTTCCAACTTCCAACTTCTAACTCTTATACTTCATACTGGTATAGAGTATATATTAGGGCAGCTAAAAAAGTCAAGTGAAGTTTGAAAATAAGATTTATAAGAATCTTAGCTGAAAAAAGAATTAACTAGCAGCATTTAAGGTCGTTAAAAACTCTTTGTTGTCTTTGGTCTTAGAGAGTTTTTCAATCATCGCAGTAAGCTGTTCCTCATCATTTAAAAGTCCAAGCATCCTTCGCAAGGTCGTAATCTTTCTAAGCATTTCTTTATCAAACAACAACTCCTCGTGGCGGGTGCCCGACTTGGCAACATCGATTGCTGGATATATTCTTCTGTCGGCAAACTTTCGCTCCAAATGAACTTCCATGTTACCCGTGCCCTTAAACTCCTCGTAAATTAGATCATCCATTCTTGACTCGGTGCCAACCAATGCGGTTCCAATGATTGTAAGACTTCCCCCTTCTTCACAATTGCGGGCTGCTCCAAGAAATTTTTTAGCCGGATATAATGCTTGAGGATCAAATCCGCCAGACAAACTCCTGCCTGTTCCCGATACCGATAAATTGTAAGCTCTGGCAAGACGCGTGACCGAATCTAAAAGAATCACAACTTTTTTACCCATTTCAACCAATCTTCTTGCCCGATCTAGTGCCAGATTGGCTACCTTTACCTGCTGCCTGGGTGATTCGTCAAAATTGGAAGCAGCTGTCTCGCCTTTGATGAACCTTTTTATCTCGGTTACCTCCTCTGGCCTCTCACCGATCAATATTGCCATCAAAAATACATCGGGATAGTTTTTACCCATCGCTTCTGCAATATCTTTTAAGAAAGTTGTTTTACCTGCTTTTGGCTGGGAGACGATCAAAGCTCTCTGGCCAAAACCAATCGGAGACAGAAGATCCATGATGCGAGTTGAAAGAATATCTTTTTCTGTTTCAAGCTTTATCTGTTTGTTGGGGTGCAAAGAAGTAAGCTGGTCAAATTGTTTTCGAAGTCTGCTCTGCTCTTCAGTCAACTCTTCACCGTTGATTTTTTTGATAAGAAGAAGTGAGTGAAATCTTTCGCCTTCTTTAGGCGGCCTGGCCAAACCCTCAACCTCGTCTCCACGCCTAAGCCAAAAACGGCGGATCTGTGAGGTAGAAACATAGATGTCTTTATCTGGATTTAAAATGTAGTCCTGCCGCAAAAACCCATATCCGCCAAAGGTGATGTCTAATATTCCACTTGCTTTATAACTCATTTTTAAATCTTCTTTTAATCTTTCTTCTACAACTGTGTCTTCGAACCTATCCTCCGTCCCTTCTTCTTTTTTCACAACAGCTTTTTCTTTACCGGCAGTAGTTTCAATAGAGGAAGGTTCTACCGGCACAATTGGTTTTTCTTCGTAATTTTCTAAAATCGAAGATACGTCAAGATTGTCTTCTGGCTTTTTCTTAGTAATCATATTAATTTCTGAATAATTTGGAAAAGATCGGAAGTCAGATAGATCGGAAATCGGAGAATCGGATAGATCTGATTAATCTGAATATTCTGATTTATCTGTCTTCTGATTTTCTGAACACTTCCGATTTATCTTTATAGAGAATAAAATTTACTTAAAATAAATGTTTCTTCCTATCAAGTTATACATAAATTTAAGAATACTTATTCTAAAGAGGTGTATTTACAGCGATCCTCCACGATAAGGCTTCGCTGACTTTTTCCCTCTGAAGCAATGGGGAAATCTGGTCCCGATGTAACACCGAGACACTTGATCTCATTCCCCCCGACGGATCGTCGGGGTATTACCCTTAGGTTTGATAGCGTAGAGAAAAAGTTTGTCCTCGCTTCTATTGAGGATATTTTTCTCCCTATCAGGAGGATCAGTACAAGTATACAAAATATTATTCGGTTTTGTCAAGCCCGAAAAATTAAGTTCTTTTACCTGAAGGCACTATCAGGGGAAAAATCCGTAAGTCCCACCCACTACTCCTATGAGGCCAATCATCAAGAATGAGACCACTACTTGCTGGATCAAAGCCAACGCTGACTACGTTGTGACCGACGCTTGTAACTGTGCGGGCATAAATATTAGGTCGAATAAGAGCAACATCTTGATCAGCAAGATAACGCAATACAAGCTCTGCGTAATCTGAGGCGTGACCAACTACTACCCTGACACCAGGGACTTTAGCTGAAAGTTGTTCAGACAACTTTTTGATCAGAATGATTTGTTCATTTAGGCTTTTAAGTCCACTATCGGCTAAAAATGGGTCAGTGGGATTAACCGCAACCTGGCTAACCCGAGAAGGAATTTCGCCAAAAGAAAGACTTCCCCTCTCTATTGGGCTCAAACCTTCTTCACCATTCGAGTTGAATTGATAACCAAAAGCTATCAATTCATTAATAGTTAAACCAGAGAGTTTAACAACAGCGCTGTATCCCAATTGACTAAGCCCTTCTTGCTGTTCAGGAGTAAGAACTGTAACACCTCGAAGATTTCGCTCAGGGAACGATTGCCTGACTCTATCAGGTTGGCCATTCATGAAGCTATTATACAATAATTTATCTCTGACTCCAAGTATACTTATTGTTGTAACAATATTTCTATAAATCCAGTACAATTATTATGGTGAAAAAGTACCTTTCAGTCTTCATCATCACCGTTAAAGAATACTTTGTCTACCGGTTGAACTTTGTCCTTTGGCGTTTTAGAGTCATTTTAAATATTCTTATTCCTCTTTTTTTATGGTCTGCTGTTTTTGATAAAAATACTTTTATTGGTAGTTACGATAAAATTCAGTTTATCTCTTACCTCCTTTTTGGAAATCTTATTGCTACCTTTGTTTTCGGTACCAGAACTTTTGATATCTCATCTGATATCAATGACGGAAAAATTATAAATGCCCTACTTAAGCCTGTCTCATTTTTTAACTATCATTTTGCCAGAGAAATTGCTGATAAGGCTCTCAATCTCTTTTTTGCCATATTTGAGATTTTATTTTTAATTTGGCTGTTCAAACTTAATTTTATTTATCCCCGTAACTTGTTGTTATTCCTACCCATTTTTGTCAATAGTGTTTTAATCTCGTATTTCATCAACTTGAGCTTAGCCTTTATTGGATTTTGGACTACTGAAGTCTGGCCAATCAGGTTTATTTTTATCATCCTATTATCTTTTGTTGCCGGCAACTACTTCCCTTTAGATATCCTACCACCTACAATCTACAAACTAATTCTGTTTACTCCTTTCCCTTATATGTTTTACCTGCCAGCTAAAATTCTAATTAGCCATTCAACCACGTCAAACGTGGCTAACGCAATGAAACAATGGAACAATGAAGCAATGATATTAATATTTTTATCTTACTTCTGGCTTCTCGCTTCTTACTTTTTAGCTCGGCTTGTATGGCAAAAAGGGATTAAAAGTTTTTCTTTTTGGGGACGTTAATAAATAATTAAAATTGGAAAGCAAAGATATCTGTTTCGAGCATTTCAAAGAGCCCGATGAGTTTGGAGGGGAAGTTCTTCAATGCGAGAAACACGGTATCGAGCTTTCTTTGAATCTGGAATAAAAATATATGAAAAAATCCTTAAAACTTTTCTATATCTATGCTTCGCTTTATTTTAAGATGGTCTTCCAACAAAGGCTGGGAATCGTACTTTTTACCTTAGGGAAAATAATTCGATTTCTTTTTCTTTTTTTAATGATCTTTCTTGTCTTTAGCAAAACTAGACTCGTCAAAGGATTCTCGCTAAATCAGATGATTATTTTTTACCTTACCTTCAACATCATTGACTCAACTGCCCAGCTGCTTTTTCGCGAAGTCTATCGCTTCAGATCGCAGGTGGTTTCGGGTTCATTTGATCTAATCCTATTAAAACCACATCATCCCTTCTTACGCATCTTAGTAGGAGGAGTTGATTTTTTAGATCTATTTCTTCTCATTCCTTATATTGTTTTAACAATCTATTATATCCTCCAGCTTCCTAATCTTTCCTTACTACTAACCGCTAGCTACTTTCTACTAATTATCAATTCTCTCATCATCGCTACAGCGTTTCATATTATGGTATTGGCTCTGGCAATTCTTACCACCGAGGTCGACCACACTATTATGATCTATCGAGACATGACAGCTTTGGGAAGATTTCCTGTGGAAATTTACAAAGAGCCGGTTCGAGCGATTTTTACCTTTCTTATCCCGGTTGGAATAATGATGAACTTTCCGGCTAAAATCTTATTTAATCTTTTGTCATGGCAGTTTATTTTATTTTCAATTGCTATATCATCCCTATCACTATTATTTTCATTTAAACTTTGGGATATAGCCCTAAAAAAATATCAAAGCTGGGGAGGATAAAATAAGTTACAAGTTTATAAAGTTCATAAAGTTATAAAGAATTTAACTTGAAAAACTTGCAACTTGATAAACTTTATAACTAACTTATGATTACCGTTAAGAATCTAACCAAAGTATATAAAACAACAGTAAAGGGTAAAAACTTTATCAGCGATATTTTTGCTCGAAAGTACAAAGAAACTATTGCAGTAAAGAATATTTCTTTTGAAGTTAGAGAGAGCGAACTAGTTGGATTAATAGGTCCAAACGGTGCCGGAAAAACTACCACCTTAAAAATCCTCTCCGGCATCCTCTATCCCACCTCAGGAACTTGCAAAGTTCTCGGCATGACACCGTTTGACAAAAAGCCAGAATTCCTAAAACAGATCTCCTTTATCATGGGTCAAAGAAATCAACTTTTTTGGGATCTGCCTGCTTTAGATACCTTTTACTTAAACAAAGAAATCTACGATGTTGACGATAAACAGTTTAAACAGGTAGTAAAGGAACTATCAGATCTACTAAATTGTGAAAACCTACTTGATAAGCCTGTAAAAACGCTATCTCTTGGTGAAAGGATGAAGATGGAACTGATTGCTGGACTCATTCATAATCCCAAAATAATCTTCTTTGACGAGCCAACCATCGGCCTTGATATTTTTTCTCAAGAGGTGATCCGCGATTTTATTAAAAACTATCAAAAGCATTACAGAGCCTCAATCATTCTAACCAGTCACTACATGGAGGATGTGAAGCGCTTGGCAAAGCG